>JBBJOX010000023.1:0-16362 GCA_037724245.1 Thermomicrobiales bacterium
ATACAGGCCGCCAAGGACCGTACCGGTACTGTCCCGATTTTCGTAGCCGATCAACCCGGTCAGAAACACGAATCCTGCAGCTTTCGAAACCCCAAACAAACCTCGCATGAATCGTCCGGCCGTCAGCCATGATGTAAGCGGCGAACGCATCATGTTGCTCGAACCGAATGCCGACATGCCTTCCGAGTACGAGAGCGAACGCACCCCATCCACCAGAAAGCCACGGGTTATCACCAGCAGCGGTACCCAGATCGGGAGTTTGTTCAGATCTGCAAAGATAATCCAGAGAACATTCTCGGCAATACGGTCGCCAGCAATATCGAACACCGCGCCGAATGGCGATGTCGACTTTCGCTTTCGTGCAACCCAACCGTCCAGTCCATCGCTGGCGAACACCACGACGATCAGGAACATGCACGCAAAAATGACCTGAACGTTAGCTTCGTAAATCAGCCAGATAACAATGAAGAGGAGAACAAGACGGCCGACTGTGATGAGATTCGCCATCCATGATTTCCTAAGCTCACACGACCATGCTGCAACGGATCAACCTCCGCCCGACCTGTTCGACCGTCAATGACTCCACGTTTCGTTGAGAATATCATGATCCTCTCATGGCAGACGGTCATCGATCAGCGAAGACCTCGTTGAGTCGTGCCGGGTCGTCGGTGCAAATTGCCACGACACCTATGTCACGCAACCATTTTGCCTCGGTCAGATCGTTGACCGTCCAGACCCCGATTCGAAGCCCGTCTGCGGCAACCCGTTTCACCTGTTCCTCGGTCACCGTTGAATATTCGAGATTGAGTACCGTCGCTCCGATTTCCCTGCCGACTGCAATTGCTTCATCCGTAGCCGATGGCCAGAGCACCCAGAGTTCAGCCGTTGCACTCTGCTCCCGCACATAGCGCAAGGCATCCCAGTAGAACGAGGAAATAAGCCAGTCCAGCGTCGGGTACCTGGCGACCTCCAGCAGGACTGCCGCCGCCGCCGGAGCTGCCTTGACCTCGATATCAACTTTCAGTTTCCCGGCAACGATATCGAACACCTCGGCCAAGGTCGGTACCTTTTCACCGCGGCCCGCATCGAGCACCTGAATTTCGGCCAGCGTCAGGTCGGCAATCTTGCCAGATCCATTAGTCGTTCGGTCGACCGATTCGTCGTGAATCACTACTGGTACACCGTCGCGGGACAGATGAACATCGAGTTCCACGCCAGCCGTGCCGAGATCGACTGCGCGCTGAAATGCCGCCAGCGTGTTCTCCGGAAATTCGATGGATGCTCCGCGGTGCGCGTAAATTGCCATGAATTACCTTTCATAATCAGTTCGTAAGTTGACACGATCCGTATCAAGAACTATTATTCCTCTGGAACGTTTACCGGAGGTTTGCCAGACATGACACCCAGAATCTCGGAACCACTCTTCGTCATCAGCGTTGCCGCCAGACTCGTCGAAATGCACCCTCAAACCCTTCGTAAATACGAACGTGAGGGCTTGATAGCACCATCACGCACTTCTGGCAATCTTCGACTCTATTCGGATCACGATATCGAGCAACTACGTCAGGTCAAGTACCTCGTCGAACATCGAGGTCTGAACCTGGCCGGCGTCCAGCTTGCCCTCGAACTGACCAGGAAACTGCAGCTCATGCGTAACGCCACCGGAAAATCGACGACTATTGCCCAGCGCGAGGAACTCGCTGCTGATCTCGAAGTCGCTCTGCGTATGCTCGGCTTCGTCGATCAGGATCGCATTCGAGCACTGAGCCCACCTACCTGACATACCCCTATTTGAGAACGTCGCCGACTGGCCACCAGCTTCCCAACCGCGGCGACGATGCGGAGGCGCCACATGGCTACCAACCAGAAATTCACCGACAAGGCCCGCGAAGCCATCATCAGCGGTCAAACCGCCACCGAAACCAGAAAACTCGCCCAGTTCGAGCCCGAGGCACTGCTCTACGGTCTTCTCGATCAACCGGAGGGCATCGTGCCCCGGGTGCTGTTGGCACTGGGTCTTGCTCCCGACGACATCCGCAAAGAAACCTTGCAGCTGCTCGATCGCGCTCCGCGACTCCAGATCAGCGCCGAGGCAGTCGTTAGCAGCGGGCTGCGTCGCGCCCTGCAGGCCGCTGAAACCGAGGCCACCCAGTTCGGAGACGAATATGTCAGCACCGAACATCTGCTTCTCGGTCTGCTTTCTGTCGAACGATCTCCCGCCGAATCACTGCTGCGACGTTTCACCGTCAGCAAAGATCGGGTGTACTCCGCGCTGAATGACATTCGTGGCAATCAACGAGTGACCGATGCCAACCCCGAAGGCAAATATCAGGCACTCGAGAAATACGGACGCGATCTGACCGAACTCGCGACAGATGGAAAGCTCGACCCCGTAATCGGTCGCGACGAGGAAATCCGGCGCGTCATCCAGGTCCTCTCCCGCCGAACCAAGAACAATCCGGTCCTCATTGGCGAGCCGGGCGTCGGCAAAACCGCCATTGCCGAGGGACTTGCCCAGCGCATCGTTCGAGGCGACGTGCCCGAGGGGTTGCAGGACAAACGCATCATCACCCTTGACCTCGCGTCCCTGATTGCAGGCGCCAAGTTTCGTGGCGAGTTCGAGGAGCGCCTCAAAGCCGTGCTCAAGGAAGTTCAGGCTTCCGACGGCCAGGTCATTCTCTTCATCGATGAACTGCACACCGTCGTCGGTGCCGGTGCTGCCGAAGGCTCGATGGATGCATCCAACATGCTTAAGCCGATGCTGGCTCGAGGCGAACTGCATGCGATCGGCGCCACAACATTGAACGAGTACCGAAAGTACATCGAAAAGGATGCCGCTCTCGAACGTCGATTCCAGCCCGTCCTTGTCGACGAGCCAAGTGTTGAAGATTCGATTTCGATTCTGCGCGGTCTCCGCGAACGGTACGAAGTGCACCACAAGGTGAAAATCCTCGATTCCGCGATCGTTGCTGCCGCCACTCTCTCCAATCGCTACATCACGGGCCGCTTCCTGCCAGACAAAGCGATCGACCTGGTCGACGAAGCCGCGTCCAAACTCCGAATGGAAATCACGTCGATGCCGGTCGAGCTCGATGAGGCCGAACGCCGCATCATGCAACTCGAAATCGAGCGCGAGGCACTACGCAATGAGAAGGACGATGCATCGATCCAGCGCTTGCGCGTGCTCGAACTCGACCTTGCTAACATCAAGGAACAACGCGACGCCCTACGTTCCCGTTGGGATCAGGAACGCCAGGCGATTCAAGCAATTTCCGAACTCCGCGACGAAATGGATCGCACCCGGGTCGAAATGGAACAGGCTCAGCGTGCCTACGATTACAACAAGGCTGCCGAACTCCAGTACGGCAAGCTCAAGGATCTCGACAAGAGTATTCAGGATCATGAGGCAGCCCTGTCGCGACTCCAGGCATCGGGCAAGTTATTGAAGGAAGAAGTCGACGCCGATGACATTGCCGATGTCGTCAGCCGTTGGACTGGTATCCCCGTCAGCCGGCTCCTCGAAGGCGAAATTCAAAAGCTTATTCATATGGAGCACCGCCTGCACCAGCGAGTCGTCGGCCAGCAGGAGGCGATCGAGGCGGTATCCAACGCGATTCGCCGGGCTCGGGCCGGATTGCAGGATCCGAATCGCCCACTGGGCAGCTTCATCTTTCTCGGACCGACCGGCGTCGGTAAAACTGAACTCGCACGTTCACTGGCAGAATTCCTCTTCGACAGCGATCAGGCGATGGTCCGGATCGATATGTCCGAATACATGGAGCGACACGCGGTCAGTCGCCTGATTGGAGCCCCTCCGGGCTACGTCGGCTACGAAGAAGGCGGGCAACTCTCGGAAGCGGTACGTCGTCGCCCGTTCAGCGTCGTGCTCTTCGATGAAATTGAAAAAGCCCATGCCGACGTCTTCAATGTGCTTCTGCAAATCCTCGACGACGGTCGCTTGACCGACGGTCAAGGCCGAACGGTCGACTTCCGCAACACGGTAATTATTATGACGAGCAACCTCGGTTCGCAGCGCATCATCGCAGCTGGGGCAGGCAACGATGCCAGCATGCGCCACGAAGTGATGGAGGCACTGCGCGACCACTTTCGTCCCGAGTTCCTGAACCGGATCGACGAAACCATCATCTTTAAGCAGCTCACTCGCGACCAGATATCGAACATTGTCGATATCCAGCTAGCAGGTCTTGCTGAACGACTGGCCGCACGTCGGATGTCGATCAATCTCACCGAGGCAGCGCGCGATCTGATCGCGACACTAGGCTACGATCCGCTTTTCGGTGCCCGACCATTGAAGCGAGTGATTCAGAAACAGATTCTGGATCCGCTGGCCCTGCAACTCCTCAGCGGCGACATTCGGGACGGCGAAGAGGTTCGGATCGATGCCCGCGACGGACGCCTCTCCTTTCAGGGAGTAATGTCGGCGGCGCCGGTCGTGGCCTGAGTCGGGCCAGTCAAAATCCGCACCTGAAACGAAATCCGGTTGTGCATCTCTCCTCGAGTTCGCAACAGAAATGACACAGGTGCGGCGCTATAATTCGTTCATGCGATCGTCGAGCGATCGTGCCGTCATTGCTGGAGGCCAAGAGTGGATCTGATTGTCGAAATCTTGCGGGCACTGCTCATGGTTGGCTTCATCGCCGTCGTCATTGCTGCGCTGGCGGGCCTCTTCATGGTCATTTTCGCCATTGCGACCAGTATCGACCGCAATACACAGCAGTAAGATCAACGTATGGAACGAACAATCATTGTTTGACGTATTCAAGTTGACGTGAGGTTTTCACAGGTTCACCGCATGTACGCCCGAGGTAACGCAAGCTCTCGCTTCGTTTAATTTTTCGTAACAGAACGACCAGGAGGTTCTTTTGAAAACACACACCGGACCGCATAACCGGTCCCGCAGTTCGAAAGTTCTGGCTATCGCCGTGGTTCTGGGCCTGCTCAGTTCCACATTTTCCCTGCTTGTAGCGACATCCGCATCTGCCGCGCAGGAGGGCGAATTCGGTACGGCATCGGTCACACCGGAAACGGCCCTCGCTTACGTTCGCGGCAATCTCGTTCCCGAATCCGATCAGTGGGTTCTTGTCGATGAATTGATTGTGCGATCGGGACTACCCGAAGCTGCCGGTCAGGACATCACCGTCGATATGCTCTTCGAGGAAGATCCGTACGCAATAGGCGAATACGCCTTTGTGTTGTCCAGTTTCGACGCCAGTGAGTTCGTCGACATGGAAGCCATTTCCGGCGCTGCGGAGGATCCGACGTCGCTTGCTTCCGATGTTCCAAGTGGATTTTCCGTTGTCATTCAGCCAGACGATATCGATGCAATGTCGGCAGAACTCCTGGAAACGATCGATGACGACGGCGCCGAAGTCGAAACCTCGGAGTATGGTGGAGTCACCATTTCCTACGCCCCCCCAATCGATGAGTTCAGCGATGGCTACGCCTACGCGCAGGTGAACGAGGAAACTCTCGTCATCGCAACGATTCCGGAAGACATCGAGCCGATCATCGATACCGCCAATGGCGATATCGCTCCTATCACCGAAAACCCGAAGTTCACCGATCTTCAGGGAAGTCTCACCACCGACTCGATCGTCTTCGGTTTCGTTGATGGCGCGGCAATCGTCGAGCAGCTTGTCGCTACAGTTCCGGAAGAAAACCTGGCAATGATTCCGGATGACCTGATCGCCCAGGCATCCGCGACCGTCGGCTTTTCATTCTTCGCAGCTCAGGAAGGTCTTCGCTTCGACTCACTCATTGTTCCGGGTGAAAACGCCGAGCCGATGGAGTTGACGACATTCGACCCAACCCTCGATGAGCGAGTCTCGGCCGACTCTCTCGTGTTCGCGACGGGAACCGATATCGGTCCATCCGGCGCCCTCGACTCACTTGCGCTCCTGTTTGCTTCTGCCCTCGTGGCCGATCCATCGGGTGCTACTCCAGAGCCAGTTACCGATCCTGAAGCCTATTCGGAAGAAGTCTTTGCCCAGGCCGAAGACGTTATTGGATTCAACATCCAGACAGACCTGATCGATCAGCTCGTTGGTGAATTCGCGACCAGCCTCAGCATCACGGACATCGAGTCCGGCGTTCCGCAGATCGATGCGGTCTTCGTCTCCGGTGTCAACGATCCGACAACGGTCAACGATGTCCTCGCGCAGATCTCGTTCATCGCCGCCTCGGCAGCACCGGAGGATTCGCTGACCTCGCGTGATCTCGAAGATGGCACCAGCCTCTATCAGATCAACGTCGGTGACGAAACCTTCCCGTTGATCATCGAATTCGGAGTCATCGAAGATCAGCTGGTGATCGGTATCAACAATGGTATCGACGCTTATGTCGAAGGTCCGGCCGAGCCGCTGGCCGACGCCGAAAACTACCAGACGGTCTTCGCCAGCTTGCCGACCGATGTCACCGGCGCAGCATTTATCAACATCCCGGCTATCATCCCGATCGTCGAGTCATTTGCCTCGTCGATGGGATCGTCAACACCGGATGCTGATCCTGCCTGTGCCGAGTACGACACCCAGGAAGATGCGCAGGAAGCGTACGAAGAGGATTTCAACTTCGATCTCGATCTCGATTTCGACGGTGAAGCCTGCGAAGACTACTTCGCACCAGCTGCATCGCCGGCTGCAACCGAATCGATCGAACTCAACATTCTCGGCATAGGAATGGTCTCGTATGATGTCGATGGCAGCATGGGCCAGAGCACATTGATCGCTATCGGCGAGTAAGTTCTGACGTTTGAATGTCAGACCAGAATCGGAGGGGTGCACGATCGTGCACCCCTCCTTCTTTGTGCGAAACTCATCGTCAATAGCGGGCCGGTTTTCATCCCGAGATTCCATAGGAGACTGCATGAACGAGGAATTGTTGACGGCGTTGACGCAGGCACCAGGTATTGCCGGACATGAAGACAAAGTCCGGGACGTCGTGGTGTCTGCCTTGAGACCGTTGGTGGACGACATTCGAATCGACACAATGGGCAATGTCATCGCAACCCGCAACGGCACGGGCGGACCCCGCATCATGCTCGCCGCTCACATGGACGAAATCGGCTTTCTGGTCAAGTTCATCGACGACAAGGGATTCATCAGATTCCAGCCTGTCGGAGGGTTTGATCCCCGCGTTCTCGTCGCTCAACGAGTGCTCGTCCACACGCGATCCGATGTCGCACTACAAGGTGTCCTCCAATCCGCCACCAAACCAATTCACCTGCTGCAACCCGGAGAACTGTCGAGTCCCAAACTCGAAGACCTGTTCATCGATCTTGGGCTCTCGATGGAAACAGTCAAGGATCAGGTCTCGATCGGCGACATGGTGACGCTTGATGGACCAGTCCAGCGAACAGGCACGTTAGTAACCAGCCGAGCCCTCGATGATCGACTTCTGGTCTACGTCATGATCGAGGCGTTGAAGCGAACTGAAACCAATGCCGAAATCATCGCCGTGGCCACGACGCAGGAAGAAATCGGTTTGCGTGGCGCCGAAACTGCTGGATACGGAGTCGATCCGGACATTGCAATTGCCCTGGATGTGACACTCGCCAACGATATTCCAGGAGGAGCTCCAGAGCTGGCTGTGACCCGAATCGGAGACGGTGTAGGCATTAAGACTTTCGACTCTTCCCAGGTTCCGAATCGGCTGCTAAACAACCACCTCCGCGAACTCGCTGAACGCGAAGCGATCCCCTACCAGATCGAGGTTCTGCCACGTGGCGGTACAGATGCCGGAGCGATCCAGCGAACTCGGTCCGGTGTGATTACCTCGACCCTTTCCGTACCGACCAGATACATTCACACCGTCAACGAATCGGCCTCAGTAGCCGATATCGAAGCGACGATTCAATTGTTGGCTATCTTTCTCGCCGAAGCTGACACCAGCCGCTACAGGTACTCCATCTGAGGAAACGAGTAATTGTGGTATCGGTAACGAATCGGGGTTCACGGACGTTGAAGAAGTAAGACAGGCGCAATCAAAATCCGCCTGCGCTCGGATCCAGTTCCTGAATCACACGACTTCACGCTCACAAACTTGCCAAGGAGTGGTCATGACCCCGACCGACACACCCAACGACTCCGGAATCCCACAACGACACCCTCGCCGGTTTCCGACACCGAGCCTCACTCAGATGTCCAATCTGTCCAGGCGTGATGCCCTCCGCATCGGCGCAATGGTCGCCAGTTCAGCTCTCGTCCCGTCCGCGGTCCGTGGCGCCAGCCCGTCCAGCCCGGCTAAATCCTCGGTTCAGCGTGTGGCCCAAAATGACGATGCGCAGACAGGCATCGAAATCACCATCCCGCTCGATCCATACGGTCAAGCCGTGTCACTCGATCCACATCGAGCGCTGGATTGGGGTCCACTTTGGGTCACACTCCCTTATGTCTGGTCCGGCTTGCTCGCCTTCGATGAAAACGGCGCCGTCGTGCCAGATCTCGCAGAGGACGTGGTGCCGGGAGACGATGCGTCTGTCTGGACAGTGACTATCCGCGAAGGACTGACGTTCGCTTCGGGAACTCCGATCACCGCGCAACGTTTCGTCGACTCCTGGATGCGTGCCCTGAATCCGTCGAACGTTGCTCCAATGGCTACATACATGCAACCCGTTCTCGGATTTGCCGAATACGTAGCAGGAACTAGCACAGACATCGGATTCGAAGTGATCGACGAGCGTACGATCGAAATCCGGCTGACCGAGCCTATCAGTTACTTCCCCTCGTACCTCGCAACGTTCGTCTGGGCAGTCATCGATCTCGATGTTGTCGCCGCAGCGCCCGTCGACTTTCCACTCATGGATGCAGGTGCCGGCCAATGGCGGTTCACCGAGTTTGTCGAGAACGACCACATGACCATGGAACCCAACGCAATGTATTGGGACGGTGCGTCTCCGTCTGTCGTTCGCATCACCTGGCCATTCCTCGACAGTCTCGATGCATCGACGGTCGGGCTCGAGCAGTATCGAAACGATTTGCTTGTGTCGCTCGATGTTCCAATATCCCTTTCGACATCGATTGCCGAAGATGAAGCGCTGGCGGCCGATCTGATAGCGTTGCCGTTATCCGGCTCCACGATCGCAATCGGCATGGACTTCAATCAGCCCCCGTTCAATGACGTCCGGATTCGCCAAGCCGTTGCCGCATCCATCGACAAGACTGTTTGGGCCACCGAAATCTGGCAGGACACGTTCGTTCCAGCCATGACATTCACTCCACCATCCACTGCGCAAATCGCCGGTTACGTCGCTCCGCAGGCGCTCGAGTTCGACGCCGCACGAGCCGATCAGCTCGTAACCGATGCTGAATTCCAGACCGGAGATGCCCAAACCGAAATCATTTACTACCAGCCAGCCAGCGACAGCGCAGAGGATCAGCAACGTCACGCCGCACTGCTTCAGATGATCACCGACAACAGTGGCATCACCATCGTTCATGACACCAGCCGAACCACCGAACAAATCGCCTCGCTGCAGAGCGATGTCGGAGGTCGCCAGTTCGATCTTGTCTGGTGGTGGCCAACCAGCGATACACCATCACTGCTCAGCACCATCGGCCAAAGCAGCAGCCCGTACATGGCCGGTTGGTTTAACTGGAATCCGGCACTGGAAGCCGTCGGCGACGTCGACGCCGGGGAAGCCTCGGCCGAGTTCGATCGGCTGACCCTCGAAGCGGATCAGGAACTCGATGCCGAGAGGCGTAATCAGTCCTATGCCGAAGCCGAAACGCTTCTCCTCAACAACGCGGTTCTGATTCCGCTCGGACACTGGGTCCAGACCTACATTCAGAAACCCTGGCTTCAGGGAACGCGTCAGGGTCCGTGGAGCGGCCGGATTCCAGTGCGTATCGACAGGAACGTGATCGTGGTCGGGAAGCCAGAAGCCTGACCATTCCCTTCAGATGACCATCACTGGAAACAAGGAACCGCCCGGACATCTGTCCGGGCAGTTCCTTTCGTTTTCCTGACTGGTGTCTGTTACACCGGAATCAGTTCGGCATGTCCCTGCCGTGCCGCGAAGTTCCGGTAATCGATGCCTTCAAACGGATTGTCGCGCTCCGCGAGAGCAGCGATGAACTCTCGCTCCGATTCCGTCAGCGGATTTCCGGCGTCGATCAAATCGGCCACCGTCGTGAATCGCTCGACGTGATCGGTGAATCGCTGTGATGCGTATTCCTTCGCCTGACCAGTTGTGACAAGGAATGGCCAGTCACTGCTTTGCAGGAGCAACAGCTCACGCGCGGCCTGGTTCAATAATTCCTTCTGTTCGTCTGTAGCATCGGGATAGGAGGCGACCAGTGCCTCCATTCTCTGTTCCGCAATGTAAATCGGCTCCCACATCCACTGGGTATCGATATTCATCCATGTGAAATGAGTTCCCCCGGTGCCCCAGCTTGATTCCGGCAAGGCAATAACAGAGTCAGGCTGATGGTCGTCGACGTAGCCGCTCGCGGTCACGAGATCAACGATGCGGGATTTGGCCAAACCACGGAGCACCTGCTTCAACCATGCCACGCCCTCGAACCACCAGTGGCCGAAGAGCTCCGTATCGTAGTTCGAAGCGATGATGCCGTAGCGTCCTGTCTCGGCGTTGTACTGTCTGGTCAGATCCTCGACCAAACCGACGAAGTGATTGGCATGATCCTGAATTCGATCAGCCGAACGATCGGGATCGTATGTTGGCTTCTCGCCAAGATCGACACCCGGTCCACCAATCCGCCAGTACTGCATTCCCGACACGCCATCCTTGCGGTGGAACTCACGATACGATGCGTCTCCCGGATAGCCGAACTGCCCAGACCAGACCTGCTGACCGGTTCGATTGTTCCGCCCGAGGACCGCAACCGAGCCCGGCGCATCGCCAACCCAGTAGGTCTCATATGTCGTGCCCGGTACCTTCTGCTCTTCCGCCGTCAGATCAACCGAGTAGCGCCGGGCAACTGCACCGTAGACACCGATAGCTTCGCCAGCCGCCTTGCCAACTGGATGCCCACCTTCCACCGTATGCGTTTCAGTGAAGAACACACGAATACCCTGGGCCTCGAGATACGACTCGATGCCAGGCCGTTTCGTTCCGTCATCCTCGGTATACGCGGGACGATAGGCGCATTCCGGCAACCAGATTGCCTTTGGCCGCCGCTCGAAGTGTTTGACGTAGGCATCGATACCAGTTTGCAACTGGCCGAAGATCGACGAATCACGCGACAGAAGAGGCAAATAGCCATGGGTCGCCGCGCTGGTCGAAATTTCGACGAGGCCACGATCCTGGAGCACCTTGAGTGCGCCCAGAATATTCGAGTCGAATCGATCGACGAATGAGGTCAGATTGCGCGAATACCAGTGGTGGTAATACACCGCCAGCTTCCGCAGTTCCTCCTCACCGGCTTCGGCGAAGCGGGTGATATCTGCCGCCGCCCAGGCTGCCCGTTCCTGGGCATAGGTCTTGAAATGCTCGACGATCAACGGATCGCTCAGCTGCTCGCCAAGAATCGGAGTGACACTCACCGTCAGCCTGAAATCAACACCCTCTTCGTCGAGATCATACAAAGCATTCAGCAGCGGCAGGTAGGTTTCGGCAATCGCCTCATGCACCCATTCCTCGCCATGGGGCCACATACCGGCGCTTCTGGCGTACGGCAAATGACTGTGCAGGACAAACGTAAACGCTCCATTCGACACCATAGTGAACCTTACCTCCTGAAACACGTGGGACGTGGGAAATAGCCGGGCTGGAAAACATCATGCGAAGGGATCAACCGCACCATGCTCACTTTGAGCTGACGAATAGTCCCAGGGATTTGGATTTCTCGTTAGTATGGAATCAGGTGAACGACCGTACATTACAGTCAGATCACCCAGACCTCGAGCCAGATCGGACTGGAGCTGGCTTTCGGTATACCTCCACGACCAGTTCCCGATCGGCTGACCGGGCACGTTCATCCGCGCAGCATCGTCCAGTCTCAGCACATCCTGAAGCGGCACAATTGCTGTATTCGCCGTGGACGAAAGTGCCACCCTGATAAGGTCCCACGCAATGTCCGCGCCCTCGTGTCCCAGATAGTGCTGGACCAGTGTGCGTTCACGTTCGGATCGTGAAACGAACCAGCCCACCGTCGTCTGATTGTCATGAGTCGCCGTGTACACCACAGAATTGGCGACATAGTTGTGCGGTAGATACGCATTGGCTGCATCGCCATCGAACGCGAAGTGCAAGACATTCATCCCCGGATAGCCAAGCTGACCACGAAGTTCGATGACGTCCGGCGTAATCACCCCAAGATCCTCGACAACAAATGGAACATCACCCAGCTGTTCACGAATCGCTGCGAACACTTCGGCCCCCGGAGCCAGCTCCCAGTGCCCGTTCGCTGCTGTCTCATCTCCTGCGGGCACCATCCACGCTGCGGCAAACCCACGGAAGTGATCAATTCGAACAATATCGACCTGATTCAACGCTGTGCGAATTCGATCGACCCACCAGGCATACCCGGTTTCGCGCATGGCTGGCCAGTTGTAGACCGGGTTGCCCCAGCGCTGACCCTCGGCGGCAAATGGATCGGGCGGCACTCCGGCAACTTCGGTCGGACGACCCTCGTCGTCTAACTTGAACTGACTCCGATTCGTCCAGACATCGGAACTATCCTCAGCGACAAAAATGGGAATGTCGCCGACCAATCGGACATTCCGTTCGTTTGCATATTTCTTCAGTTCAGTCCATTGCCGGGCGAACAGGAACTGGATGAAAACGTAGTAGCGAATTTCCGGTGCCAGTTTCGCTGTCCACTCAGCAATTGCGACTGGCTGACGCAATCGAATTGGTTCTTCCCAGTCCTGCCAGGCCCGCTTCTGGTGCGCATCCTTGACCGCCATGAACAGCGCGAAATCCTTGACCCAACGCTGTTCTCGCTGCTGAAACTCCTCGAATTCACCGCGCAGGTTCGATCCCGCGCCCCGGCGATACCGATCGTAGGCTTCACGAAGCATCCGCTCCTTGAACTCCACCACCTTCACGAATTCAACATGATCGGCAGCGAACGACGGTGAGTTGTTCAGCATCTCCATATCGAGCAGTCCGTCGCCTGCCAACCAATCCAATGAAATCAGCAAAGGGTTTCCGGCAAATGCCGACGTGGACGCGTACGGTGAATCTCCGAATCCGGTTGGTCCCAGCGGCATCACCTGCCAGAGACGCTGGCTCGCTTCTACCATCCAGTCGACAAATCTGAACGCCGAAGGACCGAAATCTCCGATTCCGTGTCGACCCGGCAGCGACGTGGGATGGAGCAATATTCCGCTTTCGCGAGGCAAAGACATGCTTACTTCCTGATTTCTACGAAAAACGCCACCTCTTCAATCACATGAGGTGGCGTCTGTTCAGGCGGTTCTACCGCCTATCCGTTGGCTCAAGTCTACTCTGCGGGTTCAATGAACTCGGTAGCTACCCAGCCTATGTCTCCATCGACATCAACCTGCACCCAGGTGATTTCGTCTGGATCGTCTGATCGAACGACCGGATCACTGACAACGGTCAGCGTTGTGCCCGCTTCCAACGGAACATCGTCCAAGGTCTCGCACTCACCTCCGGGACCAGCACGGAAGTTCAGTTCCTCTACGGCAACGAAGTTCGGATCGTCACCGGTAAACGGTGGCGCCTCGACAACGTCACAACTCTCGACGACAGCCAACTCGGAGCCGGAGGATTCTGTCCCGGTTTCTGGTTCTTCAGTCGCCGGCGCCGGAGTCGCATCAGGATTGTCCAGCAACCCGCCGGCGCCACTTGACCCCGATGTCCCATCGGATCCGGTACCAGAAACTGGCGTTTCCGTTGGCGCGCTGGCCGATTCCTCTTCCGGAGCCGATGTTTCCTCGTCCTCCGGGGCTTGCGGAGTCTCGTCAGGGTCGGGCCCGGTGGCCAGGGGCGTCGAATCGACCGTGGGTCTCTCGTCCTCGACGACCTCGGATACGGTCGCTACAGGTGTACCCTCGGCATCTTCCGGGGTAGCCTCAATGTCGTCAGATTCCGGCGTTCCCGGGATCAGCATGAAAGCCGACTCCGGTGTACCTTCCTCGGTTGGCACACTCGTCGGCGCAACGGTTTGCGTTGACTGTGACTCGATTTCCGACTCTATGGTCGCTGTCGGGTCGTTCTCCTCGTCGTCCTCACCACCCATGCCACAGGCCGCGATCGACAAACTGAGTACTGAAATCGACCCAAATCGCACACATCGGCGAAGTACATTGTTGCCAAGGTGTTTCACCATTGAGTCCCACTTCCCTTGTTTGTCTGATTATTCTGCTTCTGGAGTCGACGATCCTGGTGTCGCAGCCGGTGTACCGGGTGGGCGATTGGTCGCCATCGAACCATCTGACCCTGCTCGAACCGTAGGCGTAATCAAAGCCGGATCCATCGTCGGAGGAATTGTCGGTGCATTTTCGCCATCGGTAGAACCGTCGGCGTTGTCGTCAGATCCGCAAGCAACCAGCGTCAGTGCCAGAATCGACGTTATGCAAACAACCTTCAGCCATGCCCACAAACTGCTTTTCAAGATCCGTCCATCCCCGACACAGTGAAACGCAACATGTGAACCAGTGTACAAGTTCAGCCGAATTCTTGAAATGCCGAAGCACGCCTGCGGCACCGTCCTCTACTGGTCCTCGAGACTGTCTCGCAGAATATCCATATGCTCGAGGGCGAGACCAGTTCCGATGGCAACGCAACTCAGGGGATCGTCTGCCACGTAACAAGGAACGCCAGTCACTTCCGTCAGCAGATCGGGCAGATGACGCAGCATCGCGCCGCCGCCAGTCAGAATCATGCCCTTGTCGATAATGTCCGACGAAAGTTCCGGCGGCGTTTCTTCGAGAACCGCCCGCACAGCTCCGATGATTGCTTCAAGCGGTTCGGTAATCGCGTCAGTCACTTCATTGGAGTGAATCTGAACGGTCCGTGGCAATCCGGCGACTTCGTCCCGACCGCGAACTTCCATCACCAGATCTTCTTCCAGCGGCATCGCGCTGCCAATGGCGATCTTTACTTCCTCGGCTGTGCGTTCGCCAACCCGAAGGTTGTACTTGCGCTTGATGTAATTGCTGATTGCTTCATCGAATCGGTTTCCACCGACTCGAAGCGAACGGGCAACGACGATGCCGTTCAGTGAGATCACGGCGACCTCGGTCGTTCCGCCGCCAATATCGATGATCATGTTTCCGGAAGGATCGGCCACCGGTACCCGTGCCCCGATTGCCGCCGCCAGCGGTTCGCTGATCAGATAGGCCCGCCTCGCACCGGCATTTAGCGCGGCATCGCGCACAGCGCGACGCTCGACTCCGGTCACACCGGCTGGAACGCAAATCATGACTTCGGGGCGGATCAGCGAAAACCTGCCGCATGCCTTGTTGATGAAATACTCGAGCATTTTCTGGGTGACGATGTAATCGGCAATTACACCATCCCGCATCGGGCGAACCACTTCAGTCGTTGAACGAGGCTCTCGCCCGAGCATGTTGCGGGCCTCGAGCCCGACAGCCTTGACCTTGCCATCCTTGGTCGATATGGCGACGACGGACGGCTCATTTATGACTATGCCGCGTCCACGCAGAAAGACCAGAACATTTGCAGTTCCAAGATCGATTCCGATTTGTTTAGGCACACATTACCTCGGTGATGTCGAATGTCTGGAAGGCTTTAAGGGAGGATGAACAGCACATGATCGCGATGCAAAAATGAGGTCATGCAATCTTGAAGTGTAGCATGGCTACTCCCGGCCAGTTCCCTGCTTTTAGCTGCACGTTGCGGCTGCGCTGACCGCGTCCACGATGCGCAAATACGCCTCCAGCGTGTTCTCGCCCGTTATCGCCCGAAGCACGATTTCATCGACGTTCTGCGTGTACTCCCCAACCCGGAATGCCAGCCGTTCAGGGTCCTTTTCATAAATGGTGGTATCGATTGCCTTCGCCCCGATTCGTTCGAGATTGGCCGCGTACGAAGGGATCGACTGGTACCGGGCCGCTTCGGGAACCATTGCCCGCAATCCAACAGGATCAACTGCTGTTCGCGTGTACAGAACGCCCTTGACCCCGGTGCGGCCGACCGCAGCCGAATCACGTTGCAGCTCTGCCATTGCTGCAGCTGCAGCGTCCGGCGTCAACCAGCTGAGCAGCAAACCATCCGCTTTTTCTGCTCCAAGTTTCCTGATTTTTGGTCCAAGAGCCCCGATCACAATGCGGGATGTCGTCACTTCGCGCAGTGCATCAATCGATTCCGAAACCCTGGCGAGACCACCCTTTGGTGAACCGGTACCAATACCGAGAACCAGGCGATCCTCCGGTATCTGAAGAACGCGCAAC
>JBBJOX010000024.1:0-2325 GCA_037724245.1 Thermomicrobiales bacterium
CGTGAACATGACAACCCAGGAAGTTCGCCGGGGCGATCAACGGATCGACCTGACCGGACGTGAATACGACCTGCTCGAATATCTGGCGCGGAACGCCCGTCGCGTTCTCTCGCGGGACATGATTCTTGATCGCGTTTGGCAACACACGCCGGATGTCGATCCGAATGTCCTCGATGTCTACATTGGCTACCTGAGGAAAAAGATCGAACGACCCGGGCAACCACGATTGATTCAAACGATTCGCGGAATGGGATTCGCCCTGCGCGAAGGATAATCCGTGTTCTCGATCCGGTGGCGCCTGACGATCTTCAATGCGATTTCGCTGCTGGTCATCTCCATTCTGATGCTGATTGCGGTCATCGCCGTGCTTGGCGTCCGGGTTCAGGATATCGTCGAGGATTCGACGCGGGACCGGGTCAACCAGGCGGCGCGGATTCTGGCGACGACCGGCGACCTCAGCGGATTGGACGAAGACGCACTGGGCGACGATGACGTCGCCCTTGTCGCCTTCGACGATGCCGGCGCAATCATCTACCGGTTCGGCCGTGAGAACTCGATTCTTGAAAGCTATCCTGGTGATGTCGCATTCGAATCGCTCCGCAACGCCAGCGGAACTGATCTCGACCTTGGCTACAACAGTCAATCGAACCAGAACGATCCACAGCTAAACGCCACGATCGACGAAAGCTATGTCTTCGCCGTTCCCCTCCCGCCGAACAACCTTGGGGTCACTGTGATCGCTGGATCCCGATCCTACGATGCTGTCGGCGGCGGGGTTTTCGGTTCGTGGGTCGTCTGGGGCGGTATCGCTCTTGTCGCACTACTGGTGGCGACTATTCTCGCTTCCAACCTGATCACGAAAGCTGCGCTGAAACCGATCAACGCGCTCGCTGCCTCGGCCGATACGATGTCCGAAAGCGATCTGTCGCAACGGTTACCGGTCGGCGATAACAAACGCAACGAACTCGATCAGCTGGCCCGCACGTTCAACGGGTTGCTCGGACGCCTGCAATCCGCCTTCCGCGATCGGGAAGTCGCGCTCGACGAACAGCGTCGGTTCGTACAGGACGCAAGTCACGAACTGCGAACACCGCTGACGTCGATCCTCGGGTACACCCGCATGCTCTGGACCTGGGGGCTCGACAATCCTGAAACGTCGAGAGAGGCTGTCGCGGCCATCGAACGTGAAGCCGATCGTATGCATGGTCTCGTTGAGCGACTACTGACGCTCGCCCACGGCGATGCCGATGCCTTCCTCAACCTGCGCACTGTCGATCTTCGCGACGTCGTGACCGCTGCGGTCAACAGCGTTCGCTCGGCATCGGGCGACACGGCGACCATTTCTTGCCCGCTTCCGGAAACGTCGATCCATATACTGATCGAACCCGATCTCATCACTCAGGCGCTGGTCATTCTGCTCGACAATGCCGTCAAGTTCTCATCAGCCGGTTCCCCGATCAACGTGCGGCTGGCGCAGACCACAGAGGGGATCACGATTGCGGTCAAGGATTCGGGAATGGGCATCGCCGAGCGCGAAATAGCCCACGTATTCGACCGATTCTACCGATCCGAGACATCGCGCACGCAACCCGGTTCGGGGCTCGGACTCGCGATCGCCCGGCAAATCGCGGAACGCCATGGAGGCCAGATCAGTGTGCAGAGCACGCTTGGTCACGGTTCGACCTTCAGCCTCATGCTCCCGCTGAGCCAGCATCCGATTCCGCACGATCCTTCAGCCACAACGCAAACCTGAACATGGAGATATACCCAAGCTGTTCGTAGACGGGTGTTCCCGGCGGGCTGGCGATCAGCACCGCGGGGAACGTCGGTTCGGCGAGCGATGCCTCGTCGGTGATCGCCTTGGCATAGCCTTTCCGCCGGGCTTCGGGCAGCGTCGCCACCAGAGACACATTGTTCACACCGTGAGACACACTCGTGGTCGTAGCCGTTACCGGAACATCACCGTCCCAGCCCACCCAGAAATGATGATCGGGAAGGGACAACAAGTCCGGAACGAAAACCTTGCACCGTTCGGGTGAAACGGGGCGAACAAGGCATCTGCCTGGCGTTCCAGCCCTGATTGCATCCTACCTCGTGATGAGTCCATGCGATTTCCGCTGTCTGCTCAACCCGAACCCTGACTGAGCTGAGCCAGATACAACTTGCGGTTGAGCGGGTTGAGATCGGTCCGATCGCGCGACGGTGGTGAACCGGTCACATTCGCAAACCCGCCAAACCCGTAGGCCAACGTGCCATCACCACGAGTCAGGCCCGGCATCCGTTGTTCGAACTGGTGCACTGTGGCTGCCGGAATCGTTCCACTTA
>JBBJOX010000024.1:2335-16138 GCA_037724245.1 Thermomicrobiales bacterium
AGGCATTCGTCTTGATCCTCCACAGTCGATGCCGGCAACCCGCGATACGACACGAGAACGGGAAGCACCCTCCCCAGCACATCAGTTGGTACCTGCAACTCGAATGCGAGCACCGGTTCCAAAACGTCTGTTCCGGCGATGCGCAAGGCATCCATCACCACCAATGGCGTGAGTCCGCGGAAATCCGCGGCAACCGTCGAAGGCGACGAATACGCCGTCTGCGTCACCGTCACCACCACATCGTCCACTTGCCAGCCGCGCAAACCTTCCTGAAGTGTCAGGTATACGGTCTCTTCGATCGCCACATAGAAAGCCAGCGGCAACGCACCGGATGGTCGTCGAAACGTGACACCCGATCCCGGATTGCCTGGTTCGATCCGCAGCCAGAGCCCGGCCGCAAACGGATTGCCCGATCCCATTTCCTCATAGGCCGATCCGATACCAGAGGGACGTTCGATACAGATCACCTGACTCGGTTCGAATGCCACTTCGAGACCAAAATCCGTCGCCAGCATCGAGGCAATCACTTCCTTCTGCACCTCGCCGAACAACCGCACCGAAATCTCGCTGTCTCGGTGATTCCGCCGCACATCGATCAACGGATCCTGCTCCACCAGCTGTTGCAGCGCAGAGAAAAGTGCGACTGTCTGATCCGGTCGAATCGGACGCACCACGCTTTCGAGCGCCGGCGGCGCAAACGGGCGCTGATATTCGAGATCCTCGCTGGCGATCCCGATCGCGTCGCCGATCCTCGCTTCGCGCAATCCGTGGACGCGCACGATCTCGCCCGCCGACACGGCGTGGATGGATTGCGAACTGCCAGAATCGAATTGCTCGATCCCGGTGACACGTGATTCCCAGGTTGGTCCGGCCAGAACTTGCCGGTTATGCAGTTCACCCGATCGCAGCCGGAGATAGACCAGCTTCTCACCGGTTGGACCGCGTTGAATCTTGAAAACCCTGCCACTCGCCGCGTCCTCACACAACTCCGGAGCACGCGGCAGCAGATGGTACATCCCGTTCAACAACGCCGGCACTCCGGCTCCGCTGATCGCCGATCCGAAATACGTGGGCACAATCGATCCGTCGCGGACCTGCCGACGAAAGGCATTGCGGACGGCCCGGGCGCTGGGATGTCCCTCGGTCGCGATCCACGTCCGCACGAATTCATCGCTCTGCAAACTCAGGCGATCGATCAGCAGTCGCGATACCTCGGGATCGGCAAGATCGTGGTCGTGCGTTGAGGCGGCCAACGACCCCATGCCGCTGGGCTGGTTCATGGCAAAAAGGTTAAGACCGAGTTTGCGTTCGATTTCGAGGAGCAGGATATCGGCACGCGCGCCTATCCGGTCGATCTTGTTACAGAAGATGATCATCGGCAAATGCAACTCGCGCACGGCGCGAACCAGTTTCCGGGTCTGCGGCTGCACCCCCTCGACGGCGGAAATCACGATCACTACCGCATCCAGCGCAGAGAGGGCGCGATCGACCTCGGCGATGAAATCGGCATGACCCGGGGTGTCGATCAGATTCACTTTGAGATCGCGAATACGAAAGGAGACGACCGCAGACTGGATCGTTATCCCGCGTTGTCGTTCGAGTTCCAGCGTGTCGGTTTGAGTAGTTCCGGTGTCGACTTCGCCAATCGAGGAAATGGTGGCGGTTTCGAAGAGGACACGTTCGGTCAGCGATGTTTTACCGGCGTCAACGTGCGCCAGGAACCCGATATTGAGAATGGGCATTCGGCAGAGAGCTTTCGTTGAGATATGAACTGACGTCTGGGAATCTCAACATCTGCCGCATGGGAACCATCCTTTCCATCGCTGAAACCGAACTGATAATGAACTGCATCATACACGTCGCGAAACGTTGACGCAACCGCGCCTTCCCTCTCGACGGTAGGCGCAGAGCTTGTCTCTGCCAAAATCGGCGGCCACAACCCTCGTTCACGGAGCAGGTCCGGGCACCGCCCAACTGGTCCTTCCGGCCCAAGGTGTCGCGTAGCGGCAGAGACGCTCGACGACCTGTGGCGAACACTCATGTTCGCCGCTACGATTGGACTCAAGAGTCAGGGCTTGGTCAGACTGTGGCCGTACCGGCCATTACGCCGAAAATGCGTACTCCACATACTCATGCTCGTGCGGCGGACCAACGGCTACCCACATCCGACCCTCGGTCGGTTGCCCAATCAACGAGGCGAACGTCATCGAATCATGTTCCGGGTTATCGACATCCATCCGGCACAGACAATCCGGGTACGAAGAACGATCTCGCAGAATCCCCTGCATCGTTTGCGGATTCAGCGATCCGCGATGCTCGTCCAGCAGACGTCGCATCGTTGCACCGCGAGTTCGGGTGTTTGGCAGGTAGGCCGGATTTGCCCGTTCCTCGTCCGCCATCTCCGGTGCATCGTAGTGATTGGCGTGGGCGATCATCCCGTCGACCGGATGGATCTCGGCGTCGCGGGTGGGCGTTGTTTCCAGATCGACCGCCATCCCGGTCCCCTTGCCATCGAGCAACATCAGATTGCGCGACGAGGCCCGCTCGACACCGCGAATTGCCGTCAGCGCCTCGGGAATCGATTGCTTCGACAAGGCGAGTCGGGAAAGCAAATATCGCGGAAACCCGACACGCCAACCGTCGCAGGTCAGGTAGTTCGCGAACGCACCCATGCCGGCATCGTTGATCCCGAGGTACGACACCTGCCCCGCCGGGGTCAGCATTAGCACCTTAGGCATGTCATCGAACTCCAGTTCGACCATGACACCAAGCCGGCCGTAGAACGATGGCAAGTCGGCATTCTGCCCGGCCATCGCGTGACCATCCGAGGTGGCCTCGGGGAGCACGGCGTAACTGGTGCATTCATCACCCGGCTCGTCCTTCAGCTTGTCAGCCGGGACCACACCGAGCTCGGCTCGCAACTGCAGCAGCCAGGCTTCCTCGATCGAGATGCCTGCGCCAGCGGCAAGACCACGTATCTCCTCGACGAAAAAAGGAGCAGCCGTTTCGACGAACGGCTGGAAGCGATAGGCGTTAGCGAGGGCGTGCGCCCGCGGAATGCCCTGCTTCTGTTCCAGACGCGATTGCGCCAGATCGAGATGAAGGTGAATACGCTCGGCGCAGGCTTCGCCAAACTGCCGGCCGATCTCGAAATGAGATCCGCTGAATCGATAGATCGGAAAGGTAGTGGGCGGTGCGACAGCAATAACCATGACAAGAACTCGTTTCCATATAGTAGGTTCGGCGGCAGAGCCTTCCTGAGCCTGCAAAGGATCCCTGACCGACGCAATCGGGTGCCAACCACGGCAGAGACCAGCTCTGCGCATACCGTTTGAATAGTAGGATCCAGGCTTGTCCTGACCGAGGCGACCATGCCGGGACCATGCGTGTCCTGAGCGTCGATCAGACCACCGATCCTGTCAACCCGCCGCGGCATCGACCCAACGTTGAACCATCCCGATCAACCCGCCCAGCAACTCCGACCGTTCCTCCGGCTTCGCCCCAACGACATCGATAAAGTCATCAATGAACTGCTTTCGGTCTGCATCCGGTGTAGCCACATGGTTCAGTTCAAGAAATACTTCGAAACTTCGGACGGAAATCCGTTTGTTACCGTCAACCCAGGCGTGAGCCAGCGCCAACTCCAGTGCCAGATCAACCGCTTGCGCCGCTAGACTTGCACCTTCGTAATGCGCAAGAACTCGTGGATGATGAACCGCACGCTGCAGCGCGTCTTCGCGGACGAGTGCGGCTGGCATTTGATCGGATTCCAGCATGACTCGGTCGTAAATCGCAATCACATCCGCAACAGTCAAATAATTGAGATCGAACATACCCTATTTGTCTTTCAGGTACTTCATCATCGGTGCCGCTGCCTCGGTCGTACGATCCAGAATCTCGGCAATTTCTGGTCTGATCATCGGCTTGAGTTCCAGCGGTGTGATGTCGACCGCCACTGATTGCCCTTCGTGAAGGTTAAGTCGATCCATTTCGCTCTTCGGAATCGTAACGACGAAGCTGTTGCCAGACTTGCGAACTTGCTGCTGAATCATGATGATGCTCCTGTGCTTTCGAGAACGAACCTACCACGATGACCCTATGTAATGAGTATACGACAAGAAGACAATACTCCTTGTGTGACGATTCAATGAAACGAGATGCCACAATGATTCGCGGAGTTCTGATTGGCGCCGGTGGATTTGGTGCGGCCTGGGTGAATTTCTTCCTGCCCCAGTTCCGTGATCGCATCGAGATCGTCGCCATCTCCGATATCGACCCGCACGTGCTCAAGCGTGCCGGGGAGGTCCTCTCGGTTCCGGAGGTATGCCTTTTCGCCAATTACACCGAGATGCTGGCCACCGTCGCGGCCGAAGTCTGCTTCATCGTGATCCGCCCAGAGTTCCGCACCGAAGCTGTCCGCGCCGTGGCCGAACGAGGGCTTGCCGTGCTTTGCGAGAAACCAATGGCCGCATCGTGGCAGCAAACGCTCGATATCGGCAACATCGTGACCGAATCTGGCATCAAATACGCCGTCATGCAGAACTACCGCGAGCAATCCCGCATCCACGCCCTGAAACACGTGCTGCAACGCAATGATCTGAAACCGATCAACCTCATCGAATGCCGATTCGGGATCAATTTCTCGATCGATAACGCCGGCGGGGCCTTCCGCCATCAGATCCCCGATGCCTTCATCTACGAAGGTTCGGAACATCACTTCGATCAGCTGCGCAACCTGACCGGCGCCGACGCGGAGTGGGTATCCGGGGTGCAATGGGGTCAGGAGTGGAGCACGTTCGGCAGCCCCACCTGCTGCTCATTGCACATCCGGATGACCAACGGCGTCATGGTCAGCTACGAGATGAACAACGTCGAACGCGGAACCCAGAATGGGTGGCACGAGGAGTTCTACCGAATCAGTACCGCCGGTGGCACCGTGACGCTCGACAATGATCACATCATTCGCATCGTCCGCGATACGGAAACCGGCCGGACCATCGAGGAAATTGTGCCGGAAACACTCGATCGGGAAGAACATATCGTCATCATCAGCAGCTTCCTCGACTGGATCGACGGTGGCGACCCTCCCTTCTCCATCTTCGAGGACAATGTCCGGACCATGGCCCTCACCTTCGCTGCAGTCGAATCGACGCACACCGGCACCCGGATCAATGCCCGGGACATGCTCGAGACAGCATTCCCGGCGATCGCTGACGCAACCGGACAGGAGCCTCATGCCAGTTATCCGTAGTTCCAACTCCCAACCAGAATGGATGACCTGGAGTAACTTCGGGTTTGGCGAAATCACCGACGCCGGAACGTTCGATCTCCACTTCCACGATGCCGACGAGTACTGGATCATCCTCTCCGGTCGCGCCCGCGTCGTCAGCGAGAATGTCGAGTACACCGTCGGCCCACAGGACATCCTCTGTACGCAAATGGGCGAGGAACACGACATCCTCGAAATTCTCGAGTCGCCATTGCGCGTCTTCTGGTTCGAGGACGAACTTCGTGGACTGAAACGGCCCGGACATCTGCATCGTCCTGCGCAGCAACCACTTCCGTCTTCCAGCGATTCCTGATAGCCTGTCGCATCGAAACACACCGACCCGAACGATGCACGTCAGGAGATCACTCTCGTGAAGATCACCGACCTTCGCCTCCACGAAGTCACCGGAACTGTGCCGCACACCGACGGCGAGTTCTGGGAAGAACGTCTGATCATGCCGATCGACGTTTATCCGGAATACCGTGATGGCCCTCGCTTGCCGCACGGCAAGGTCAACGATATCGGCCTCCCGATCACCTCGGTTTTCATCGAAATCGAAACCGACGAAGGCATCACCGGCATCGGCGGTCCCGTCTCGTTCGATGTTGCCTTCATCGCCTTTCGCCAGTTCAAGAGCTTCCTGATCGGCGAGGATCCGCGTGCGGTCAACCGGATCTGGGACATTCTCTATCGCTCGACCGTGCATGGTCGCAAGGGCGAGGCGATGTTCGCGATCAGTGCGATCGATTGCGCGCTCTGGGATATCAAGGGCAAGGCCGTCAACGCCCCGGTTCATCAGTTGCTGGGCGGTCCGGTCCGCACCGAAATCCCGGCCTACGCCAGCGCCCTCGGTTACAGCCTGGAACCGGACAAGGTACACGCCCGGGCATCGAAGTTCGCGGCCGATGGCTTCATCGGAACCAAGTGGTTCCCGCGTTGGGGACCAACCGACGGCAAGGAAGGTATTCGCAAGAATGTCGAACTTGCTGAAGTGATTCGCGACGCGATCGGCCCGGACATGGATTTCATGATCGATGCCTGGATGAGCTGGGACGTTCCCTACACGCTGAAGATCGCCGAAAAAATCGCCCACCTCGAACCGCGCTGGATCGAGGAACCCGTACTCCCGGACAAGATCGAGCAGTACGCCGAAATCCGGGCCCAGAGTCCGGTCCAGATTTCCGGCGGCGAGCACGAGTACACGCGCTGGGGTATCAAGCAACTCTGCGATGCCGGAGCCGTCGATGTGCTGCAGCCAGATATTTACTGGGCGGGTGGCATCTCCGAACTGAACAACATCTGCATCCTTGCGTCTGCCTACGATCTGCCAGTGATTCCGCACGGCCATTCGACCCCGGCCAGTTCGCACCTGATTGCGGCGCATTCGATCATGACCTGTCCCTGGCTAGAGTATCTGGTGAAGTGGAATCAGATTCTGCAGCATTTCTGGAAGGAACCGGTGCATCCGGTCAACGGCATCATCACGGTTTCGAATCGCCCAGGACTCGGTACCGAACTCGACGAGGGGAAATTCGAAACCTCCCGCTACCTCGATTTCGACGGCCTCGGCACCCGCACCCACGCCTAACCCAGCCCGGCACCGCCGAACCTCAGTCCGTAGGGGGGTGGTTCATCCGCCCCCGCAAGGCAACCGATCGGATACCGCGGGAGCCCATGAAGAACTCCCCTACGAGTCTATGCCCGAATAGCACTCACCCCAGAAACTTCCGGTACTCTTCCTGGCGCTTTCCAGCAGTCTCGTCGGGGGCTGGCATGTCCTTCTGCTCGCACATCATGGCGTGCAGCGTCGGGACCAGATCCGGCTCGATCCACGTCTCCGGCTTCCACAGTTTCCCGCGCAGAAACGCCCGTGAGCAATGGCCGTAGACTTCATCGATCTCGACCAGCACGCCCATTTTCGGAACCCGACCCTGGATCGGCATCGTCGCCAGAAATGCCTCGTCACTCGTGATCGTTGCTCGCCCGTTGATGCGCACCAGTTCCTCGACCGGCGGCACCATGAAACACAGCCCGACATAGGGCCGCGACACGATGTTCCGGAACGAATCGAGCCGACGGTTCCCCGCGCGATCGGCGAAGAACAGGGTTCGCGCATCGAGAATCTGCACCGATCCCGGAGGATCGCCTCGCGGTGAAACATCGACACTGCCATCCTCATTCGCCGTTGCCAGCATGAACAACGGTGAGGCGAGGATGAACTGCGCAAGCAACGGCGTCAGATAGCTAGTGTGCTTGTCCAGAATCATCGCGTGCGGAACTCCGTTGAGTTCGTGCAGTTCCTCGATCGTCGACACCTTGTTGGCGAAGAGACGAGCTCGATCGTCCGGGGTTACCTGCTGCAATGTGTCTGCTGCACCTGCCATGACGTTGTTCCTGTCCTGATTGCCGGAAAACCATGGGATTGTTTCGTGGTTCCATGCTACACGA
This sequence comes from Thermomicrobiales bacterium, assembly GCA_037724245.1. Classification (GTDB taxonomy): domain Bacteria; phylum Chloroflexota; class Chloroflexia; order Thermomicrobiales; family UBA6265; genus JBBJOX01. The sequence goes on from JBBJOX010000024.1 coordinate 10,053, forward strand.
CGGTCGGAGATCTACCCGCTTTGCCAGATCAGAGATGATTCCACTGTCTCACGGCAGTTCGAGCAGTGAGATCCGCGTGCGAATCGATCCATCGCTCGCCGTGTCGCACGATGTGAAGGTGATCTGCCGACCGTCGCGATGCCAGTTCGGATGCGGATGCACCCGCTGGTCGCCACTTCGCGCCCAGTCATGGTGGCAAACTGGGTCGAACGCCAACTGGTCATCCTCCAGTGCCGAGACGCTGATCATGTCCGGGGTGACTTCGCCATCCGTTACGATCGATCGACCATCGGGCGATAGATGATAGTGCCCGTAGGAATGGGCTTCGGCCGCGGCGCGACGTTCCTGCCGTTTGTCGGTTTCGACATCGATCGTTCCGAAGAAGCCGTCCTCACCGATCGATCCGTGATACGCCACGGTCGTCGCATCGATCCAGAACTCATGACCTATGCGCGCCCCGTCGTCCTGCAATCGCAACGGCCGCACCTGGGCCGCCTCGACATCGTAGAGATACATTCGCTGCTTTTCCCAAAGCCCTTCATGGCAACACAGAATCTGCCGATGATCGGGAGAGGCAGCGACATGATTCGGCCAGAACGGAACCGTGACATCCATGATCAGCCGCCGAGCCGCGATGTCGTAGACGCAGAATCCGCAGCTTGCCTCGAGTTCGACGTCGAGATCGAAAACCGAGGCACCCTCCCGCATCTGCTCCTGCATCGCCGTCGGCAGATAGCCCCAGGCGACCCATCCGCCAACCGAACAATTCAGTACAGCCGGGGCCATCCCATCTGGCATCGAGTACAGCGTTTCGCTTTCCAGGGTTGTCGTGTTGACCATGCAGAGCGTATTGCCTTCGAAATAGACCACCTCGCCATACGCCGGTTGCACCCAGGCGATGAACTGCGGGCGAATGCCGGAAACCTGTTCCCGGATGTACGGAGACCAGTTTTGCCCGCTGCCCGCTGCCTCGGTCAGTTGAACCACCTCGTCTGTGTCCAGATCGAGCAGATACGTCTGCGTGGCGCCGTCTCGTTCGCCATTGAGGATGAGCCGTTGCCCATTGGCATCGAGCGCCGGATTGTAGAAGTAGGGCACATACTGGTTCCCCTCCCACGGATCGAACGTCCAGAGCCGGGACCCCGCCAACACCGATGGACGCTCGGTCCGGTTTGCCTTGAACACATCGCCTTTTGCCACGGTATCTCCTCAATCTGATGTGTTGCTACGAGTGATCACGCCACGACCAGGTTGGCTCCCAACCGAGAAGTCTGGACGCTTTCGCTATATCGAACCCACCATTGAACCCGGGCAGCGGCGTCCGAATTTCCAGATCCGGCGCGTGTCGGCGAACGAGGACTTCGGTTTCCTCCGATGCCAGGGTATCCGCGGCGACAATGTTGAATGCCTCGAACCCGAACGGTCGATCGCGCGCCGTTTCGAACGCGAGTCGGCAGGCCCGCGCGGCGTCGCCCTGTTCCACGTAGCCGAACATCTGCCGTACATCCCGCGGTTCCGGTGCGACTTGCGTCCGCGCCAATGCCGCCTCGCGCGTGGCGATCCAGTGAAAGCGAAGCGCCGCCACCGACATCCCGGTTCTCCGCACGACCATTCGCGCCGTCAGTTCGTCCACTTCTTTCGAGTGACCATAGGCGTCGTGATTCCGCATCGGATGCGTTTCGTCGATCGGTACATAGAGCGGATCGAAATACGTCGGTGCCCAGGCCATCCCGTAGGCGGAAATGCTGGACGCGATCACGACCGAGGTGATACCGAGTAACGAAGCTGCCTGCAACACCGCGAACGTCGCGCCGGTGTTGTTCCGGAACACCACCTCGTCCGGCTTGCCATAGGGTGACGGAATCGCCCCGCGAGGAATGATGCCGGCCGCACCTTGTGCCGTATACGCGACCTGACCGACATCGGTCAGATCTGTCTCCACCACCCGGATCGGCCCACCCGGGATCATCCGCCGATCCGCCCCGGCAACATCGTAGCCGTGGTCGAGCAAATCCTTGACCACAACCTGGCCAAGAGCACCGCAAGCCCCGGTTACCAACACCCGTTCGCTGGTACGTGTCGTCATCGTTTCTCCGTCATCCATCGCTGTCCGCATCGATCGCGGATCAGGAATCGCCATCGTACCCGTCATCTCCACAATGCGAAATGCCATGAAACCTGCCGCTGGACTTCACCGAAGATTCACATCCACCACCTAGCCTTGATACAAGGACCACGGCAACGGTGCCTGACCCGGCCACATCACCATCACGGAGAAACCAGATGCGCCGACCATTGATCGCCATTGCTGTCATTGTCCTCGTGTTTATCGGACTCGGATCGCTCTTCGCGACCACCGACATCGGACCCGAACGCGGGGATCGTACCGAGACCCAAACCATCACCCGTTCCGATGGAACCTCGGAAACAGTCACCATCGATCGCGATGCTCGCGGCGATGGCGGATTCTTCTTTTTCCCCTTCGGCTTCTTCATCTCCCTCTTTCTCTTCTTCGCCCTGATGCGGTTCGCCTTTGGCGGCTTCGGGCGTGGACGCTGGGGCAATGTCGCCACTGGGGACGGCAGCCCAATGCGAGAACGCTTCAACCAGTGGCATCGCGAAGAACATGAGAAAATGACACCCAATGCGCAGTAGCTGCCACATCGAAGTGGTTCCGTTCAGGTGAATTCATGACGTCGGTTCTGATTGTTGAAGACGAGCCATCGCTGTCCAGACTTGTTCGCGATTACAGCCTGCAGGCCGGTTTCCAGGTCGCCGAAACCGGGACCGCCGGTGCTGCGCTGGTGCGATTCCGCAGCGATCAACCGGATCTCGTCGTGCTCGATCTGGGATTACCCGATCGCGATGGCCTCGATGTGATTCGGGAGATCCGGCGGACATCGAACACGCCGATCATTATCCTGACCGCCCGGGGGGATGAGACCGACCGCATTGTCGGTCTCGAACTCGGTGCCGACGACTACATGGTTAAACCGTTTTCGCCCCGGGAGCTGATAGCGCGGATACGTGCCGTGCTCCGCCGGGGAGCGGCCGATGTGGTTCACGCCGATATGATTCGCGTCGACGATGTGGAGATCGATATCCCCCGGCGTCGGATCACACGTGGTGGCGAGACGCTGGATTTCACCGTCACCGAGTTCGATCTGATCGTGACCCTGGCCCGCGAACCTGGACGCGTGCTGACCCGGGCGCAGTTGCTCGGTGCCGTGCACGGAGTGATCGTCGAAGCCTACGAGCGGGCGATCGATGCGCACATCAAGAACATCCGCCGCAAACTGGAACTGAATACGGCGCAACCGAAATACATCCTGACTGTGCACGGGGTTGGATACAAGTTCGCCGATGCCGCCTAGACATCACCGACCGCCATGGTGGCCCGAGCACGAACCGTGGCCACCGCAGGGCGCGCCATGGCAAGTCAATCGCCGCGCCTTCATCTGGCGGCTCGGGTTCGCCCTGGCACTCTTCCTCATTTTTTTCGCGACCCTGACGGCACTCGGCGCTCACTTCTTCGATCGCTCGTGGGAAGGGAAGAGCGACGACAGACCGACGTTCTGGTTCCTGTTTCCCCTGACCATCCTCTTCATCATCGTCGCCGGCGTCGTCTTCGCCTCGCGCCGGATTGGCCGGACGATTCGACCGGTGTTCGATCTGATCGATGCGTCGTACAAGGTCTCGGAAGGTGACTATTCGAGACGGGTCGAACCCAGCGGCAACGTGCAGTTGCAGAACCTGATTCACGCCTTCAACAACATGACCGGGAAACTCGAAATCAGCGATCAGCAACGGCGGCGCCTGCTGGCCGATATCGCCCATGAATTGCGGACGCCCCTGGCGGTGATTCAGGGGAATGTCGAAGGCTTGATTGATGGGGTGTACCCACTGGATGTGGAGCATCTGCAACCACTGCTGCGCGAGTCCCAAATGATTTCGCGATTGCTCGATGATCTGCAAACACTCTCCCGGGCCGAGTCCGGCGTGCTCGATCTCTATTGGGAATCGACTGATCTTCGGCTCCTGCTGGCGGATATCGTTGCGGCGTTCCAGCAACGGGCGCATGGCGCCGGTATCGATCTTCAGCTGGTGCCGGGTGACGCAACACACGACACCGACCACGAAGTCGATGTCGATCCGATGCGGTTGCGTCAGGTTGTCGAGAATATCCTCAGCAATGCGATCCGCCACACCCCGGACGGCCAGGTGATTGCCGTATCCCTGGGGTTCGGGCCCACTCAGGCGTCGATCGTCGTTCGGGATACAGGGCAGGGGATTGCCGGGGATGTGTTGCCGTTCATTTTCGATCGGTTCGTAAAGTCTGCCGATTCCGGAGGATCAGGGTTGGGTCTCGCGATCGCGAAACGCCTCGTCGAAGCGCATGGCGGGACGATCACCGCCCGCAGTGCCAGCGGTGCAGGGACCACGATCGAGATCCAGCTTCCAACGAGTCAGCCGACGAATCCCTGACGCGAGCGTGACGCCGCAATCCAGACGGTCAAGGCACCAACGATCACCCCCCCGCCAATCCCGAAGGCAACCGGGCGATCGCTAAAAAGACCGGCCAGTGCGAGATAGGTGCCAGAACCCAGCACGATCGCGCAGATTGCACCCGGCTGCGGCAGCATGCGCGAGGTTGCCGAAACAAACGTCATCAACCATGGCATCAGCGCGAACCCGATCGTCAAACCAATCGCGAAATCGAGCTGTCGGGTGTCCTCGAGCCAGACCATCAACATCGCCAGAACGACACCGGTGGAGACCATGAGCGCACCGGTGCGGACACTCGGCGACGCGAGTACCTGCCCTGGTGTGGGGAGATGACGTTGGCGAAGGGAGATTGGAATCGTTCGTTGCATGGCTCGCGGGGATCGCCTCGTGTGTACAGGGCCGCCGCTCGCGACCCTGAACCCAGCTTGCCGCAACGGTTTGGCCGCGATGTGACGGGGATGTGTCGCGACTGTGACGGAACCCTAAGAATCATCACGTTCCCTCTAACATACAAGGAGAGTCCTTCATGGGCTCCCGAACGTCGACGGCCGATCTCCACGGGAGCCCTTGAAGAAATCCCCGACAAACCGATTCTCCAAGCCGAGACCACCTCTCCCCCGTCATCCTGATGCGAAGCGAAGGACCCCCGGCGAAGCTTCCAACTCGGGAGCATCCTGCACGTCGAGATGATGGTTCATCCGCTCTCACCCGAGCCCGGGTTCGTCAGGATCTGGCAAGACAATTCGGCTGGCGACCCAGGTCGACACACAGGTCGACCGCTACGCGAAGCCAGCTGTTCGTTTCGTAGGGGGGTCGTTGATCGGCCCCCGTGGGTTGGGGTGATCCACTGGCGGGAGCCCATGAAGGACTCCCCCTACAAACCGGGATTTGGTTCGAACCGTTGGAGGGTGGTTCATCCGTCTCCGTCGGCGTCCGGAATCGTTGTTGATCGGGGATGGGACAGGCAAACTGGCACAAAAAGGCCCCGACCTTTCGGTCGGGGCCTTTTCAATTCTCCGAAGAGAATTAGTTCTTCGAGCGCTGTCGCAGTGAACCCATGGCTGCAACGGCAACCAGAGCAGCACCAGCAATGATCACGGCGTAGGAGACCATGGAGCCGTCCGAGTCACCGGTACCGGTGCTAGGAAGGACAACGACCGTGTTGTCGTCATCGTCGCCATTGCCATCATCGTCGCCATTGCCGTCGTCGTCTGCATCGTCGCCGTCATCGCCAGGCTGAGGTGAAGAGATTGGTGTCGATGCACCGTCATCATCATCGTCGCCATCGTCCTGAGCAGCGGCAGAGCCGAAGGTCAGTGCGAGAGCGGCGAACACAACTGCAAGCAGAAGTGCGAACTTACGAAGCTTGAACATGAGTGAAAACCCCCTTCGAGTAAGAAAACCCCAAAACTATGTGCCATCAGTGCACATACCCAACGACATGTTACCACAAGAATCCCGGTTTGTGATGATCCGCACAACCGAAGCTATCCACCTGCTGCACAACGACCGTTCAGTGCGTACGTTCGTTGCTTTAAGAATGGACACTGAGTGCAAAACGCGGGTACCTGGATTGGTAC
>JBBJOX010000025.1:0-16055 GCA_037724245.1 Thermomicrobiales bacterium
CAGCAGGCTGGCAATGAAGCCGGATGTCACCAAAGGTCATTCATCGCCATGATTGGTTTCCCTGAAACTCACGCCTCCCGTCGTTCCTGGCAACAGAAGTTCCCGACCTACGCCGAACACGGCATGGTCGGCGCAGCCCATCCGTTGACCGTCGAAACGGGCGTCGCCATCCTGCGTGATGGCGGCAACGCGGTCGATGCGATTGTCGGTGCCGGGTTGACGGCCGCCGTCGTCATGCCCGAGATGTGCGGTCTCGGTGGCGATCTCTTCGCCGTGCTGCACCATCCGATACTCGGTACCTTCTCCCTCCAGGGAAGTGGCATCTCGCCGCGAAACTCATCGATCGAGCAGATGCGCGCTGCCGGCGAATCCGGTGGTCGCTTCATGCCGGATCGTGGTCCACTCGCAATCTCGGTTCCGGGCATGGTCGACGCCTACTTCGCCCTGCTCGAGCGATTTGGAAGCAAAACCTTTGCCGACGTGGCGCAATATGCCATCGCCCACGCCCGCGACGGGTACTTCGTGCACGATCTTGGGGCGCAGCACATCGCCAGCTATGCCGACATGCTGGCCAACGATGAGGCCGCCGCGGCCGTGTTCCTCCCTGGCGGAAAACCGGTCGGTGCCGGCCAGCGTCTGGTTCAGGCAGACCTGGCCCGAACCATGGAGTCGCTCGGAAAGGACGGTCGGGATTCCTTCTACATCGGGGATATAGGGCAACGCATCACGAGCTACCTGCAAGCACACGGCGGTGCGCTCTCAATCGAGGATTTCAGCGAACACACAAGCGAAATCGGCAAGCCGATCGAGACGACGTATCGCGGACATACCGTCTACCAGACAGCGATCCCGACTCAGGGCATGATCCTGCTCGAAGCACTGAACATCGTTGAAAACGGATCGTTCGGTGATCTCTGGACTGCCGGTGACATTCACCTGATCACCGAAGCGAAGAAACTCGCCTACGCCGATCGACTCGCCCACACTGCCGACCAGAACTTCCACCATTCCCCGCTCGAGACGCTCCTTTCGAAGCAATGGGGCAGCAAGCGATTCGCAGCGATCGATCCGGCCCACGCTGCGTCCGACGTGCCCGGCGGCGACCTGAGTGACGGCGACACCACCTACATCAATGCGATCGACGGTTCCGGTTTGATGGTATCGATGATCCAGTCAGTCTCCAGCGCCTTCGGAAGTGGTGTGATCGGTGGCGACACCGGTGTCGTACTGAACAACCGCGTCGGTCGTGGTTTCTCACTGGTCGAGGGGCATCCCAACATTTACGCACCGGGCAAGAAAACGATGCACACCCTGAACGCCTTCATGGTCACCGATCACGAAGATCGCCCCGTCCTCGTTGGCGGAACCCCGGGCGGCGATGGTCAGCCGCAGTGGAATATGCAAGTGATTGTCGGTCTGATCGACGGCGGTCTCGACGTGCAGGCAGCAATCGATTTGCCGCGCTTTACCAGCTGGCCCGGAACCGATCCGGCCTCGATCGATAATCCCTTCGACCTCCGGGTCGAATCGCGGGTCGGTGCGGATGTGCTCGCCGAACTCGAATCACTCGGTCACACGGTGGTGTCGCAGGGTCCGTGGAGTGGTGGCGGCGCGATGCAGATCATCAGTCGCGATCCCGATTCCGGCGTCATCATCGGTGGCTCCGATGCCCGGGTCGAAGGCTCTGTCCTCGGATTCTGATCAGGTCGCAGCAGCGGTGGCCGGCTCCGGTTGGGCCACTTTCTCTTCAGGCGGCGAAGCAACATCGGTGTCCATTCCGATGGTCCAATCAACCTCGCGCGGCTCGACCTCGAAACCGAGCCGCGTCAGCAAATCACGCGACCAGGCAGCCTGCCAAGGTCGTGGATCGACCGGATGTTTCGGACCGTGCGAATCCGATCCGGCTTCCTTCAGCAGATGGTGCCGATCGGCCAGATCCCGGAACTGCGCAGTGACGGCATCGGTATACGTGCGGTAGTTGGTTTCCAGTCCATCGATCGGCACCTCTGCCAACATTTTGACCAGCATTTCCTCATCAAGTACGGGACCCAGATCTGATCGACCCGGATGCGCCAGAACCGCGACTCCGCCCGCCCGATGCGTTGCCGCCACAACTTCGCCCAGGTCGACATGTGTCGTGAACAATCCGCCGAGCTCGACGACCAGTTCGGCAGCTTCCTTGAGCGACGCGACGTGCTTCTCGTTGATCATCGCGCGCAGCACATGCACCGGCAGATGGTTCGGACCGACGATTTCGGACGGTGCCGATGGAATCGGGCGGCCGCTCCGCTCGACCCGGCGGATCGCATCCATCGCTATCTCGCGGTTGCGTCGTTCCTGAAATGTGACCAAATCGAGAAAGTGCCGGGCCAAAGGATCTTCACTGTCCGGAGCAATGCCATAGACAAGTACATGCCATGGTCGGTCATTCCATGTCACCGTCATCTCGACACCTGGTACGAAATGAATACCGTGGTGAGCTGCCCGTTCTCGCGCTTCGATCACCGATTTCTGGGTATCGTGATCGCAAACTGCAATCACCTGGAAATCATGTTCGGCCAGATAGTCGACCAGTTCTACCGGTTTCCAGATACCATCACTGGCGAATGTATGCAGGTGAAGATCGACAGCAGCGTCGGCAGCGAGTTTGAACGTGGAAGTCACGGGAACGAATCACCTCGTTAAACAAAGGAATACGGGAACCTGCTGAACATCCTACCCGACACGAGGTGTCTCGCGGGATACTATCGGGAGATCGATCACTGAATCCGACCGCCCATAGGAGATACGCATGACCGAGACAACCCGCCATCTTGAGCCGCTCGATCCCTCAGTGGGTGATATTTTCAAGGCCTACGATATCCGTGGCATCGTGCCGGGCGAACTGAATGCCGATCTTGCCTATCGGGTTGGTCGAGCTCTCGTCGCCTATCTTGTTGTCGATACGGTGGCGGTCGGCCGCGACATGCGTTTGTCTGGTCCCCTGCTCTCGGCAGCATTGATCGACGGTATTCGCGATCAGGGTGCGGACGTCATCGACATCGGTCTCGTCTCGACAGATACCCTCTATTTTGCCGTCGGCAAGTATGGCTACCCGGCCGGTGTCATGATCACGGCCTCGCACAATCCTGCGGAGTACAACGGATTCAAGATTTGTCGGGAGGAAGCGCGCGCTCTTTCAATGGACTCCGGCATCGGTCAGATTCGCGATCTTGCCGTCAGCGGGGCATTTCCCTCGGTGGCGCCAGAGCGGCGAGGCGATCTGCAATCGCGCGATGTGATGTCTGCCTATGCCGAGCATGTGCTTGAGTTGATCGATGTCACAGCACTCAAACCGTTTAAGATTGCGATCGACGCGGGCAACGGTATGGCCGGAAAGCTCATTCCCAGTGCATTCGAGAACCTGCCTTGCGACATCGTTCCGCTTTACTTCGATCTCGATGGATCGTTTCCGAATCATGAGGCGAATCCAATCGAACCGGAAAATATCAAGGTTTTGCAGCAAACCGTCGTCGAGCAGCAGTGCGATCTCGGAGTCGCCTTCGATGGCGATGCCGACCGGATGTTCCTGATCGACGAACACGGCACATTCATCGGCGGCGACATGACGACGGCGATGGTCTCGATCGAAATGCTGCGAACCAATCCTGAATCGGCGATTGTCTACAATCTGATTTGCTCACGAACGGTCCCGGAAGTGATCGCATCGCGTGGTGGTCGCCCGATACGAAGCCGCGTCGGCCACTCGTTCATCAAGGCGGTCATGCGGGACGAAGACGCGATTTTCGGCGGCGAGCATTCTGGCCACTTTTACTTTCGTGATAACTGGTACGCCGATTCCGGGCTGATCGCGATGCTGACCGTGCTCCAACTGCTCTCGCGGGCCAATCAGTCACTTTCGAGCCTGCTGGCTCCGATCGACACGCGATTCCGTTCCGGAGAAATCAATTCTGAAGTCAGCGATGTCAACGCCAAACTGGATGATGTTCGAGCGCAGTTCGCGGCGCAGGGCGCCCGAATCGACGAACTCGATGGTCTGACCGTCGAGTTCGACTCGTGGTGGTTCAACCTGCGCGGTTCGAATACCCAACCTTTGTTGCGGCTCAACGTCGAAACCGATCAGCAAGCCGAACTCGATCACCGAACCGCCGAGGTCCTGCAGATCATTCGCGGTGAGTAAATTCGGCTACACCTGGCCGCAACGACCAAACGAATGGCATCACCTGCGAGCAGGGACCAATGTCACCATCGTCAAACGCAACGACCAGGGTGCCGACGTAATCTCGTATCCCGGACTAATCGTACCGACCAAGGCCGAAGCACCGTGGGTCGAAATCGAGGCAATCTGGACCGCCGGCACGGTCGTGCAGGCCGATCTGACATTCGAAACCGGTGATGTGCTCCGCGAGTTTTTCTCGTGGCAGCATCCATTCAATGCGTTCGCCCTCTACTCACGTTGGCACGAACTAAAGGGCTGGTATGCGAATGTGACGTTGCCAAGCTGGGTCGAACTTCGGGACAACGCATTAATCATGGTCTGGCAGGATCTCTGGCTCGATGTCGTGGCAACACCAGGCAATGCACCGGTTCATCTCGACGACGATGAACTCGAGGATTCCGGCCTGACTGAGCGTGATCGCGATCTGTTCGATGCGATCATCCGCGCCCGCGACGAACTGCTTATCCTTCTGGAATCGGGCTCCGGACCGTTTTCGCCGTCACGATTCTGAATCAGAATCGTGCTCTAGGTACGTCGAGCCTCGAATGATCGCGCACCGTCGCGCAGGGACTCCCGTCGTGCCGCTTCGGCCCAGCGCGACCGGCCCGGACGATCATCCTCGACGGTTTGCTCATGTGATCGTAGAAACTCGACCACCGCGACGATCGCCGCCAGTTCCTCGTCCGACGCACGCTGCCTGACCGTGATGTCGACCTGCCGATCGCTCACAGCGGGATATTCCCATGCTTGCGTTTCGGCAGATTCGGTCGCTTCGTCCGCGCCAGATCGAAGGCGTCGATCACGCGCTTCCGAGTCGTCCGTGGCGAAATCACGTCGTCGATATACCCGCGGGACGCCGCCTGATACGGACTCGCGAAGAGATCCTCGTACTCCCCGACCAGTTCCTTGCGTCGTGCTGTGGGATCGTCGCTGGCAGCCAGTTCCCTCCTGAACACAAGACCGACCGCAGCGTCGGGACCCATCACTGCAATCTCCGCTGTCGGCCAGGCCAGGTTGCAATCAGCCCCGGTGTGCTTCGAGCTCATCACGACATACGCGCCGCCATACGCCTTGCGCGTGATCACGGTCACTTTGGGTACCGTCGCTTCGCAATAGGCATATAGGAGTTTCGAGCCGTGCCGAATGATTCCGTTGTATTCCTGTTCCGTACCGGGGAGGAATCCGGGCACATCGACGAGGGTAAGAATCGGGATGTTGAAGGCATCGCAGAAGCGAACGAAACGCGCGCCCTTGATACTCGCCGCAATATCGAGTGTTCCCGCCAGCACCTGCGGCTGGTTGGCGACGATCCCGATCGGATGACCATCGAGTCGGGCAAACCCTGCCAGCAGGTTTCCGGCGTGATCGGCCTGAACTTCCAGAAACTCGCCGTCGTCGACAACTTCCGTGATCACCGAGTGCATATCGTACGGTGTCGAGTTCCGCTCTGGCACCAGCGTATCCAGTTCCGGCGACTCACGCTCGGCTTCGTCAACTGGCCGCAGATATGGTGCGTCATCCAGATTGTTCAGTGGCAGATACGAGAGCAGGTAGCGGACCTGCTCGAAGAGATCGTCTTCATCCACAGCCGTGAAGTGAGCGACACCGGTTACTGCAGCATGCGTATGCGCTCCGCCAAGATCTTCCATCGTGACATCTTCACCAGTCACGGTCTTGATCACATCAGGTCCGGTGATGAACATCTGACCGATGCCCTCGACCATGAAAATGAAATCGGTCATCGCCGGAGAATAGACAGCGCCTCCGGCACACGGACCGGCAATGATCGATATCTGCGGGACGACACCCGAGGTCCGCACATTCCGGAAGAAGACATCACCGTATCCAGCCAGACCCTCGACGCCTTCCTGGATTCGGGCACCGGCCGAGTCGTTGATCCCAATGATCGGACAGCCGTACAGCTCCGCCTGATCCATCAGCTTGACAAGTTTCTCGGCATAGGCTTCTCCCAGCGAGCCACCGAAAATCGTGAAATCCTGGGAGAAGACAGCAACACGCCGCCCATCCACCCTCCCGAAACCCGTGATCACGCCATCACCGAACGGGCGCGTAGCCTCCATGCCAAACCCGCTGGCACGGTGCCGAACCAGTGCATCGAGTTCGACGAAGGAATCCGGGTCGACCAGATCGAGCACACGCTGCATCGCGCTCCGTTTGCCGCGCGTCGCCTGCTTCTCTGCAGCTGCCGCATGCTGGGCTTCGATCTGGTCACGAAAATCCTGGAGATGCGCCGCTTTCGAATGCTGCGTCGCGTCGGGTGTTTCCGGCACTGAATGTCCTTGTCTGGAGAGTTCTGATGAGTACGAACGTTGGCGAATTCTATCCCCATTCCAGAGTCGGTGGAGACCTTGGTGCTTGACGAAGTCGTCACCTTTTATGTCCAATGGTTCCATCGCACCACCAAACGCAATCGTTCCGGGGAAGCTTATGGAAATCACGACTGGTCCGCAGACGCTGTCACCAACCGATGTCTCACAGTTCATCCGACTCGATCAATGTCAGATGTACCTCAAATTGCGGCTTAGGGAACGAAGCGAAGGTCAGAAGTTCCTCCGCGACTACGGTGTAGCGCCGCAAGCGATTCCACCGATCCTGACAAAATCCGGAGCCAGTTTCGAGGCAATGGTGGAAGCACAGGTGAGCGCCAGGTATTCCGTCCTGAAGCTGACCGCGGAAGATCGCAGGTCCAGGAGACTCACCCACGACAATCAGGTCATTATCGAAACCATTCAGGCACTCGGTTCCGGCGTCATCAGTGTTCTGTTCCAGCCGCGCATCGATGCAATGGTTCACGGCTGGCGTCTGCGCGGAGATATCGACATTCTCCGCATCCAGCGAGATGATCACGGGTCGCTCTCGTTCCTCGTCGCCGACATGAAGAGCTCGACATCCTCGAAAGTGGAACATCGGCTTCAGGTCGCGTTCTATCACGAGATGCTGGGTTCGATCCTTGCCGATGCCGGGATCGTGCAGGGTCCCATCGAACTCGCGATCCTGTATCGGGGACCATCGGACAAGGGACTGGGACTATCACCGGAAGAACGTATCGTGTTACTTCAGCGCGGATTCGATGCGGCGCAGATGTTCGGTACCGAAGGCGCCTATCTCGAACGAATTACGGACGCCGACGCCTATCTTGGCGCGGTCGGTGACCTCGTGACCAATGCCAGTTCAACGGCGCACCGGATCATCGCCACGAATGAGGACGAGGTTCCGTATCACCTGAACTACAAGTGCGACGGATGCCTGTACAACGAATTCTGCATGAAGCGCAGTGCCGAACGCGATGATCTCTCGCTTCTGGCGCACGTCTCCGAACAGGACAAACGTGCCCTTCATCGAACCGGAATCACCAACGTCAACGAACTGGCAACGCTCAAGGAATGGACCGGCGAGCACCTGACATCGCCACCGGCAACGCGATCGCTCAATCGTCAACTGGCTGCCACCTGGCCGGTTGGACCAAGAATGGATGAGCTGATTCATCGGGCCCGCCGCTATCGGCGACATGTCGGAGATGACATAGCCTCGATCTCGTGGATTCCGAACAAGGGTTATGGGTCACTGCCATTCAGCAGCGCCGAACAGAATCCCAACCTGGTTCGCGTCTACATCGATGCCCAGCAGGACTTCCTGCAGGATCGCGTCTATCTGCTCGGCGCGCTCGTCGTCGGGTGCGAGGACGGATTCGAATCAGTGGAACGCCGGAGGAGCATCGTCCGGCTTGCCGATGGTCCACCAGACACGCTGGCAAAGGAAGCCTCGCTCTTTCTGGACTGGATCTCGGCAACACTCCAGGCCATTGTCGAGGTGGCCACTCCGGACGAGACGGGCGAGCGCAAGGCACCGATCCATCTCATCTTCCACAACTCCTTCGCCCAGCGAACCCTCCTCGAAGGTTTAGCCCGCAATTCGGCAACGGTACTGGGTGCCACCGCAATCTACGATTTCGTGACGCAGGTGGCGGGACTCGATTCGTCACTCGCCTCATACCTCGACGAGGAAATCAGATCGCTCAAGAACTACCCGATGACCTGCCAATCACTGCAGAGTGTTGCCGCATATCTCAAGTTCGACTGGAATGAAGGCACTCCGTATCGTGAGATCTTTCGCTCTCGCCTCTTCGATTTCTGGAGCAAGTTCGACGAACCGGTCGAATCGCACGGACGTTCCCAGTGGTACATGGGACGATCGAGATTCAGTAGTCAGATTCCGCTCGAATTCGCCTACTCCGGATGGGGAGAACTTCCGATTCCCGAAATCGGTGCCGACGAATTTGGTTCCTACCGCGGAGCGACATCCGAGCTGCTCATCGGGTTCGAAACTCGACGCCTCGAAGCGATGGAACACATTGCTCATGATTTCCGGGGTAACGACAAGACAGCCCAAACCAGCTTCATCCTGCCCGACCTCGCGAACTTCGAACAACGCGCCCACAACCTGGCCCAGGCACTCGACGAATTCATGATGATCGAACGGCATGTCGATCTCTCTGCGTGGAAGCGGATTCGTCTCGCGTCACCCGAGGATCGGGTGCTGACTGGCGAGACGCTGGTCGTCCGCTATGTCGAGTCGGATCAGTATCCAGGCGTTGACGACCAGAACCGCGACAATGCGGAACGGAACGAACTTCACCAGCGCTATCGAGCCGAGTATCGGGAATCGCATCCAGACGCCAAAAGTGTCAGGCTCTCCGCAGAGCAAAAGTCCGATTCGGCCTGGTCGCACGATGACATGATTTACCGCCTTCGCATCGAGACAACAGACGTCGCGTGCGATCTCTCACAGATCCTCAGACTTACGAATCTGAAGCCACAAAGCTGGACGATCCTCTCGCCCCGCACCTCGACCTGGGAACCGAACGGTGTGCCGGTCAGCTTCACGCCCACGGCGAAGAATCTTCTCTACAATCCGCGGGTCAGCATTGAGGATATTGGCAAAGCAGACGATTCAGGTACGGCCCTTGTAGACGTCTCGGTCATTGGTGGCTATGGAAGTGACAAGCGGGGGTTCAGGTTTGGCCGGAATGGCACCGCCGAACCGTTCATTCCGGACAAGCTCTACACGCTCGACAGTGATCCAAACGACAGCAACGGTGGCAATATCATCAATGTCACGGGCGGACTGGTCGATGGTGGAGCGCACCGTCTGTACGAACTTTTGACCGCGGACAATCCTTATCCCGCGGCCTGGCCAGAAGCCGCCACTGCTGGTCAGGCGAGATTCCTGCAGGGCCTGGATGCACTGACCGAAGCGGGTGCGTTTCACTCACTCGAATCGTCCAAACGCTCCTATATCGGCGACCTCGGCGGCGAAGCGACGTTGCTCGTGCAGGGGCCTCCCGGCACCGGCAAGAGTTATTCGACATCGTTGGCAGTTCTCTCCCGCATGCAAGGGGCGATGGCAGCCGAGATTGAGTTCCGCGTCGTGCTTTCCAGCAAAACTCACGCGGCAATCGATGTGCTGCTTAACAATGTTCACGAGGCACGCGCCCTGCTCAGCCGCGTGAAATCAACTCATCCCAGTATCTTTGCCGAGTACTTCGATCCCAGACTTCTTGATATCACCCTCGCCCGGATGACGCCACGTGGTGAGTTACCCGACGACATCGTGCCCCTCTATCGCGATCGGTCCTTGGCCAAGGGTGCTGCGAAGGCAATCGCATCCATCAGCGCGTGGCAATGGTGCGTGGTCGGTTCCACCCCGAGCGGAATCTACGGCATGATCAAGGATCGCTGGCCAAAGGATTTGTTTGGTAACACGTTCATCGATTGCGTCGTGCTGGACGAAGCGTCACAAATGAGCCTTCCCGAGGCAATGGCGGCGACGCTCGGATTGCGTCCAACCGGTCGTGTGATCGTCGTCGGCGATCATCGCCAGATGCCACCGATCGTCAAGAACGACTGGTCGGGCGAACCTCGACGCACCTTCAAGGAGTTTCAGGCATACGCATCACTATTCGATGCGCTTCGCGCAAAACACCCAACAATGATCAAGTTCGAGGAAAGTTTCCGACTCCATCACGATATGGCGGAGTTCCTGGGACAGGAAATCTATAACCACGATGGCATTCGATTCCACTCCCACCGGGACGAGGTCATCCACCACCACGAGCACGGCGACCGTTTCGTCGACGCCGTGTTGATGCCCGAGCATCCGCTGACCGTGGTCCTGCACGACGAGTCACTGAGTCTGAAACGGAACGAGTTCGAACAGGAACTGATGCGTCCAATTCTCGAAGCCCTTGCCCATCCGGAACTCCACAACCTCTCCGCACTCGAAGGACTTGGAGTCGTGGTTCCACACACGGCGCAACGGGCTGGGCTTCTCGAAAGCATCGACTGTCTGACCGAGTACGATCCCGCAACCGGCGAAATGATCACGACTGCCGTCGACACCGTCGAGCGCTACCAGGGAGACGAGCGGTCCGTGATCGTGATCAGCGCCACCGAAAGCGATCGTGAGTATCTGCTGGTTTCCGGGAAATTCCTGCTCGATCCGCGCCGACTGACGGTTGCGCTCAGCCGAGCCAAACGAAAGTTGATCCTTGTTGCAGCGCGTTCGATTTTCGAGGTGATCAGTGGCGACGAGGAGACCTTCGCCAACGCCCAACTCTGGAAGAACCTCCTCCGTAAAACCTGCACCGTTCCGCTCTGGGAAGGTAAACGCGAAGGCATCGCCGTCGAGGTCTGGGGTAACCGATCGGACAAGGTTCTGTGAGGCGCCAGGGAGCCTCGCGGCCCTAAAGGGTTCGACCAGCGCGGCCGTCTCAATCGAGCTGAAGATTGTCGGGAGTAACGAATAAACCGTCATTCACTGCAATGACAACGGAATGAACGACTAAGGGGCGTCAACATGACGCCCCTTTGCCTGTTCATTCCATTGGTATGTTCGTTGGGTTAGTTCTTGACTTCGCGGAACTCGCCCTCGACGGTTGCTTCGTCATCAACCTTGGCTTTGTCCTCGTCCGAGGCACCGTTCTCACCGAAATCAGCGCCTGGCTCGCCCGGCTGGTTGGCCGCGGCGGCTTCGTACATCTGCTGTCCGACCTTGGACAGCGTCTGCACCAGTTCCTCGTGCGCCGGCTTGAGTCGCTCCACATTCTCCCGGTCGTTCTCGAGAATGTCCTTGACCGCCTGAATCTTGGTATCGACTTCGGCCTTGAGCTCTTCCGAGATCTGATCGCCGTGGTCGGTCAGCGTCTTCTCGGCCTGGAATACCATGCCTTCAGCATCGTTGCGGACCAGAATGGCCTCACGTCGGGCCTGATCCTCAGTGGCATGGATTTCGGCTTCGTCGACCATTCGCTTCACTTCGTCGTCCGACAATCCGGATGAGCCGGTGATCGTGATCTTCTGTTCCTTGCCGGTCGCCTGATCCTTGGCCGCGACATTGAGGATGCCGTTGGCATCAATGTCGAACGTCACTTCGATCTTCGGCACACCGCGTGGAGATGGCGGGATGCCATCGAGAATGAATCGGCCGAGACTCTTGTTGTCCGAGGCCATCGGACGCTCGCCCTGAAGCACGTTGATCTCAACCTGCGGCTGACTGTCCGAGGCGGTGGTGAAAGTCTGACCCTTGCGGGCTGGAATCGTTGTGTTGCGTTCGATCAGCGCCGTGGCGACGCCACCGAGTGTCTCGATCGAAAGCGTCAGTGGCGTGACATCGAGCAGCAGGATGTCCTTGACGTCGCCGCCGAGCACGCCACCCTGAATCGCCGCACCGAGGGCAACCACTTCGTCAGGATTAATTCCCTTGTGGGGTTC
Source organism: Thermomicrobiales bacterium (assembly GCA_037724245.1). Taxonomy (GTDB): domain Bacteria; phylum Chloroflexota; class Chloroflexia; order Thermomicrobiales; family UBA6265; genus JBBJOX01. Next base: position 12,010 of record JBBJOX010000025.1, read on the forward strand.
CTTTCCGAAGAATGTCTGGACTTCCTTCTGCACGGCTGGCATGCGGGTCTGACCACCGACCAGCAGCGCTTCGTCGATTTCACTCTTGGAAATACCGGCATCCTTGAGGGCCGACGCCATCGGTGCCTGTGTCCGCTTGACGAGATCTCCCACCAGCTGCTCCAGCTTGGATCGGGTCAACGGGATATTAAGATGCTTCGGCCCGGAGGCATCCGCCGTGATGAACGGGAGGTTAATGTCGGTCTGCTGGGTGCTGGAAAGTTCGATCTTGGCCTTCTCGGCGGCTTCCTTGAGTCGCTGCAGGGCCATACGATCGTTCCGCAGGTCAATCCCTTCCTGCTTCTTGAACTCGTCGGCCAGCCAATCGATGATGTGCTGATCGAAATCGTCACCACCGAGATGGGTATCGCCGTTGGTCGCCATGACCTGGAAGACACCGTCGGAGAGATCGAGAATCGAAATATCGTAAGTACCGCCACCGAGATCGTAGACCGCGATTTTCTCGTCGCCCTTTTTGTCCATACCGTAGGCCAGGGCGGAGGCGGTTGGCTCGTTGATGATACGCAGCACATCGAGTCCGGCGATCTGACCAGCAACCTTTGTCGCGTCGCGCTGAGCATTGTCGAAGTAGGCAGGAACGGTGACTACAGCCTTGTCGACTGTTTCGCCGAGGAATGCTTCGGCGTCGGCCTTCAGCTTCTGCAGGATCATCGCAGAGATTTCCTGCGGCGAATACCAGCGATCGCCCATTTTCACCTGAATGTCGCCGTTGTCTGCGGCCTTCAACTGATATGGCACCAGCTTGGTATCGCGTTCCATTGCCGGATCATTCATCTTCCGACCAACGAATCGCTTGATCGAGAAGATCGTGTTCTCCGGATTGGTGACTGCCTGGCGACGCGCAAAGCGACCGACAAGTCGCTCGCCACTGTTGCTGACAGCCACGACCGATGGCGTCAGGCGTTCACCTTCCGCATTTGGAATGACGACTGGTTCGCCACCTTCGATGGTCGCCATGACCGAGTTTGTGGTTCCGAGATCGATACCGATAGTCCGTCCCATTGTGTGCTTCTCCCTGAATACGTTACGTAGAATTACGCGCTAAAACTGGAATCGTTTTCGACTGGATCGCCTGTTTTCACCATCGCGGGCCGCAGCAGCGAGTCGCCAATGCGATACCCGGATTGATAAACCTCGACCACGTGTGAACCGGCTGTCCCCGGTTCGGATGCAACCGCCTCATGTTCCTTTGGATCGAACGGCTTGTTCAGCGCGTCGACCTTTTTAACACCGGCCCGGTCGAGAATGACATTCAGCTTGTTCTGAATCATCTCCATACCGGATACCCAGGAATTGGCACGTTCAGCGTCTGGCAGAGCTCCTAGCGCACGCTCAAAATCGTCGACGATCGGCAGGAACTGACTGAGAACATCGCGTCCCACGAGTTCGCGCAGCGCGAATCGTTCCTGATCGGTACGTCGTTTGAAGTTCAGAAACTCGGCGCGACTGCGAAGCAGCTGATCGAGATGTTCGTCTCGCTCGGATCGAAGCTGTTCCAGTTCGTCGAGTTCTTCCTCGACGATTTCCGGCTCCACAGCCTCCTCGACACCTTCATCGGTGCCGGTCTGATTGGTTTGTTCGTCGGTTGTCTCGGTCACAAATTCCTCCTGGGCAACGGTGCTCGTCACCTGCCTGTATGCACGTTGGCGCGCTTACGCCGAATACAAATCTTCCATAAGGTCACTCATCAACCGCGCCATGTAGCGCACCGATGAGATCGACCGCCAGTACGACATCCTGGTAGGACCCAGAACGCCGAGAATTCCTGTGACTTCGCCATCGATACCGTAAGTGGCCATGACCACGCCGAAACGGCGCAGCGCATCGGCCGGATTTTCATCACCGATGAAAACCTGCACATCGCCGCCCACAGAAAGTTGCGGCAATACCGCACCCAGAAACGCACCACCTCGCAGAAGTTCGAAAACACCCTGAGCATCTTCGCCGGCAAATTCCGGCTGCCCGAGAATGTTCTCGATCCCGGAGTGGCGAATCTGGGTTCGCTCCACGGAATCAAGCCCGCGAAGTCCGATCGCGATCTGCTCCAGAGCGTACTTCGAAAGGTCTGCCGCCCCGACATTCCGTTGCTCGACTTCGACTGCGCTCAAACCACGCAGGCTCGGTACCATCGAATCGGCCAAACGACTCAGCGATTGCTGATCGGCGTCCTCAGCGAGGTGGAGCATCATCTGTCGTACCGCACTCTCCTGCGTCACCAGAATCAGCAACGCCAGTCGCGGCTGCAGGGAGATCAGTTCGAAGTGTCGCAATCGTGCCGTCACCGTTCGAGGAGCGGAGACAATCGACACCGCGCCGGCCGTCTCGGCCAGCACCGATGCTGCGAAATCGACGAATTGATCGAGATGAAACTCGACCTGTCGAAACTGATGGCGAATCATGATCTGATCGCCGGACGACAACTCGGCCGTTCCCATCAGGTAGTGCACGAAATAGCGATATCCCGAATCTGTGGGAATGCGCCCACCCGAGGTGTGCTGCTGCTGGATGAACCCCGCGTTTTCGAGTTCGACCATGTCATTTCGGATCGTCGCCGAAGAGACACCAACCGAATATCGCTCAGTCAGGGTTTTGGACCCAACGGGACGACCGGTTGCGACATATTCCTGGACGATCAATTTGAGAATGGCCCGTTGCCGCTCCGTCAGAGCAACATTTTCGGGCGGAATTCTGTCCATGAACTTCGGCCTCAATCGATTAGCACTCTCCAAAGTTGAGTGCTAATGTATCAAATTATCTGATTTTGAGCCGTCAGTGTCAAGGTACCGTGCGCTATTTGGACACGACTGCAGGATTCGATCAATTTGCGTGCGTGAATGAATCAGGCTCCATCTTCCGGGAGATGACCATTCGCCGACGGCTGACCTTTCCCGAGGAGGCGTGACATGAGCCCGGGTTTCTTCGGTGGCGTAATCGCAATCTGAATCCGCTGTCGCAGTTCCGGATCCATCCGTTTCGAATCGGCCACCACCAGATTCAGCCCCGATTCGTGTTCACCGTACGGACCAACAATACCGATCGCTTCGAGCAACCCGAGCTGACGCTCCGCGGCGTAGCTGACCGCAGAGTTCATCAAACTGAGCAGGGCATACGGGTCATATTCCGCGTCGTGCAATCGCTTCGCCATGCGTTCGAGTCTGGAGTCGAGCAGGTCCCGCACGTTCCCGATCAATCGGGGCGGGATCCAGGCGCCGCCCATCATTCCGCCCTGCAGATCGAGCCGGATCGGCATCGCCTCCACCTGGCGGCGCTCCAGCCCGGCTTCGATGAAGAGGCGGGACGGTGGGCGCATCATCAGGCCAATGCCGCGATCAACGCGCGCCTCCCATGTTGTCAGCCCGCAACCGGGATGGAAGAACGTTGGATGTTGCGACGCAACAATTCTGGCGAAGGCGAGCGTGATCCGGTTCCCTGCATTCTCGTCACCCGCACGCGATTTCCCGAGATCGTGGATCAACGAGTCCGGAACATAGGGCAACCAGCTCGGATCAACCGGTCCGTCTCCGGTTAGCGCGGCAACGAAGGTGACTGCTATGGTTGGGTCGAATGGATGGAGCGTGATTGGTTCCAACCGAATCCTCCGGTGCATGACGATGGGTCAAAAGTCTCCCCGAAAGTATACGAATCAGGAATCGCATGACCAGAATGATGCTGACGCACCGCTATGCCCGATCCGTCGAGATTGCCACCGAATCGACCCTGGTCACGCTGGACGCTGGTATCGAACAACCAACCCTCCCGTTCGATGACGACTCGATCGATGCGATCGACGCAATCGACGTGCTGGAACACGTCACCGATGAGGAAGCATGGCTGCTCGAATGTGCCCGCGTACTGGTTCCCGGCGGTTTGCTTCGGCTCCAGGTTCCGCGCCACGGTGCCACGAGCTGGCTGGAATCGCTGAACATCTATCGCTACTCGGTGGACGTCCTGGGAATCGGACACGACCCCCGGGAAATCGGACTGAC
>JBBJOX010000026.1:0-15466 GCA_037724245.1 Thermomicrobiales bacterium
CAACCTTTCGTGAGCGCATCTTGCGGGAGCAGCAGCAGGGGCGTGATGGCCTGATTGTCTCGATTGGTGAAGAGGCTCAAATCCGCAGAATTCCATTACACGTAGAATCCCGGCGCTCGGTACGCGCGGCGAAGGATCGACTGGATGTCAGGAAACGGCTGGATCGGGCATTGGCTTCCGACTCGCGAGAGGATTTGGCCGATCTGGCGATATCGGGTCAGCTTGCGGTGCTGGGAGACGCGGATCGCGGATCGCTGGTGCGCGTGTTGCAGGCGCTGGAATGGCCACTCCTGCAACGAGCTCTGGAAACCGACGACGATCGGATTATCTCCAATGCCTACGACGATGACCTGTTCAGCAGTCCGGACGCGCTACCTTCGAGCGTCACGCAACGAGTTGATTTGGCCAGAGCTCGTTTGCAGTGGGCCGATCGATTGCGGGCGGCGTTGCATCAGCGATTGGGGAGCGAGGTCTCCGTCCTGTTCGATGAGGCACCGGATCGCGCCGAGTCCCACCTCAGCGCAACCGAACGTCGTCGCGCTCACAAGATCGTGGAGCAGCATCGTGCGTTGGGTGGATTGGCCGACGCGATCAAAGCAGGAGACGAGACAGCGATCGTTTCGTCACTGGCAGTGGTGGAACGGGTTGGCGCACGACTGGGCGAACGCTTCCCGTGGCATGCCATCCGGGATGTGCTGGAGCGGGTGTCACTGATTGAGGACATCATTGGCGCGGCCGAGGCACGACCGGTCGATCACGCCCGGTTGGCCCAGCTGATTCCCGCTGCCCGGGCGATGGGAATGGGCAGCGATCCACGGCTTTCGGGAGATCTGTCGCTGGAAAATTTACAGACGCGATTAATTCAGGCGGCGCATCTGCGTCGATTGCGCAAGGCGATCGAGCTGGACGTCGATCTCAGAATTGTCGGCACTGCGTTGCCCGATGTCTATGACGTGCTCGATCAACTGACCGAAGATGAGCGTTCGCGCGTAGCGAAAGCGATTCGATCGGAGCGACGGCATGATCGCCAGGCCATCGCTGCCAGATTCGATTCAACTTAGCTAGATGGGCTCGACCGGTGTTTCCCATTGGCCGGATGCGCTGCTACGCTCGACGGCGTCGAGAACGGCCTGGCTTCTGAAGCCATCCTCGAACGAAGGTGCCGGGTTGACGCCGGTGCGAATGCCTTCCATCAAGTCGAGGACAACATGGGTGTGCGTGTGTTCCCAGCCAATGATGTGCCCGGCTGGCCACCAGTTTCCTGTGTATGGATGGACGGATTCGGTGACCTGAATCTTGCGGAATCCCTGAAGGCCGGCAGGATCGTCGGTGAAATAGACCTCGATCTCATTCAGCCGTTCGAGGTTGAAACTGAGGCTACCCTTCGATCCGTTGATTTCGAAACTGTTGAAATTCCGTCGACCTGGGGCAAGGCGCGTCGCTTCGAACATTCCCGTAGCGCCATTGGCAAAACGTGCAAGGAACGTCGTCGAATCGTCGACTGTCACGTCCCCCATTTCCTCTCCACCCTGCTGACTCAGCCCGGAACCGCCGGAGCTGGCGACTTCGACTGGCCGTTGCTTGATGAACGTATTCAGCGTACCGGTGACATTGGCAACCGGCCCGACAAGGAACAACGAGAGATCGAGAATGTGCGCTCCAATATCTCCGAGCGACCCTGAACCGGCCAGTTCCTTCTTCAATCTCCAGCCAAGCGGAGCCTTGGGGTTGTTCAGCCAATCCTGCAAATACACCGCTCGCCAGTGCCGGATATCGCCGAGTGCTCCTTCCTCGATCAGCTTTTTGGCGAACTGTACGGCAGGAACGCGGCGGTAGTTAAAGTTGACCATATTGATTGTGCCAGCAGCGCGCGCAGCCGTCAGCATTTCCCGGGCTTCCTGCAGGGTGTTCGCCAGAGGTTTTTCGCAAAGGACGTGCTTGCCGGCACCCAGAGCTGCCAGCACGACATCCTTGTGCAGATAGCCGGGTGTCGAAACATCGACGAGGCCGATATCATCGCGGGCGACGAGTTTCTCGTAGTCGGTTTCGTACCCCTGCCAGCCAAACTGATCGGCAACCTGGCTGACGGCGGCTTCATTTCGGCCGCATATCGCGCGCATCACTGGCTTCGGATCGACATCGAAGAAGCTGGCGACCTGACGGTAAGCGTTGGAATGGGCGCGTCCCATGAATTTGTAGCCTACAAGGCCAACTCCGATTTCAGACATGTTCAACTCCTGTTCGTCGTGCGACTACACCCACCAGGCTTCGGCCGCAGATTCGCGGATCACTGATGTCTTCAGAAACTCAACAGCACGAGTAAAACCCTCGTTCGTGCTCATCAGGGAATCCTCGTGCTCGATGGAGAGTGCGCCATCGTATCCAGCCAGACGAAGTTCCGAGATGAACGAACGCCAGAATTCAGGACCATGGCCATAGCCAACAGTTCGGAAAATCCAGGAGCGATTGACTTCGTCGGTGTACTGTTTCGTATCGAGGACTCCGTTGCGTTTGATGTTCGGCGCGTCTAGCCAGGTGTCTTTCATGTGAACGTGGAAGATTGCATCTTTCAGTTCACGCACACAGACAAGCGGATCCATTCCCTGCCAGAAAAGATGCGAAGGATCGAAGTTGACTCCGATTGCCTCACCGCCGATTTCGCGCAAACGCCAGAACGATTCGGTGTGATACCCGAGGAATCCTGGATGCAGTTCGATCGCCACACGCGTGCTGTGATCGCTGGCGAACTTGCCAGCTTCCGACCAGTACGGTTTGGCGACTTCGTTCCATTGCCATTCGAGGAGATCGGAGAAATCGGTTGGCCAGGGGCAGGTCACCCAGTTCGGATACTTCGCTTCATGCGAATCGCCGGGACAGCCGGAGAAGGTGATGACATTCTGCACACCGAGTTGCTCGGCCAGTTTCACCGTTTTGCGGAAGGAGTCATCGTCCTTGCGGGCGGCTTCCTTGTTCGGATGCAGGGGATTGCCATGGCAGGAGAACGCGCTGATTTCCAGGCCGCGAGTGGTAACTTCGTTCAGCCACGCCTTTTGTGCCTGCGGGTTGTCGACCAGATTGTCGAGATCGCAATGGGCATTTCCGGGAGCACCGCCAGTGCCTACCTCGATGGCTTCGCATCCCGTTTCCTTGATGTAATCGAGTGCTTCAGCGAAAGGTCGCTGGGCAAAGAGCACGGTAAATACACCGATTTTCATCGAATCACTCCTTCGTCGGAAACTCTGCGGTCGTTGCACGTTAACCGGCATCATAGATGCGAGTCACACTCGTCGCAAGGAGTGTTTGGCCAGACGAAGGCTCGCAGCAAGAGAATGAGTTTGCAACCACCACACTTTCGCGACACTTTGTGTCGATTTCTTCATCAATCGGGAGTGGTGTCGCAACATCTGCCGATCATGATGAGTGTGTTGAAGGAAACCAGAGAGGGTTTCAGGTGAGCACAAGGGGAAACACAGATGACAACGATGTTGATAACTGGCCTGATCGTGATCTTCGGCGCGCTGTATGCTGCGATGGCAGTAACGCCGATGGCTATCGAGGAGATGAACTCGGAACCGGACGGTGCGCGCCCTATTTCTTCCCCGGTCGTCTTTGAACGACAATTGCCTCGCATTGCGCCGGAGACCAACGCGGAAGCTGCCTGATCAGGACGCAGACGTGATGTTCGATCCGAGGCGAATCGCCAGCATAAAGGGAGCACAGTGGCCAAAGTTCTGATCGTGGAAGACGAACGCGAACTCGCCGACCTTGTGCGGCGGGAACTCGAATACGCCGGTCACACCGTCGAGGTTGCGGTAGACGGTCCGTCGGGAGTTGCCGCGACAGATCGATTCGAGCCCGATCTAATTCTGCTCGATGTGATGTTGCCGGGGTTCGATGGGCTGGAAGTGACGCGCCGGGTCCGGACCAAACATGCCACGCCGATCCTGATGCTGACGGCTCGTTCGACTGAACTCGACAAGGTCGTCGGCCTCGAACTCGGAGCCGATGATTACCTGACCAAGCCATTTTCCATGCGCGAACTGTTGGCCCGGGTCAGCGCTGTCCTGCGCCGGGTCGAGCTGATTCGTTCCAGGTCGGAAGCACAGGTCGTCACGAGCGAGCTGGATTTCCCGGACCTTGAGATCGACCCCGATGCCTATCAGGTGAAGAGCCGTGGTGCGTATGTCTCGCTGACCGCGACAGAGTTCAATCTCCTGAAGATTCTGGCCGCCAATCCGCGTCGCGTGTTCAGTCGTGAGTATCTACTCGAGGAAATCTGGGGAGACGAAGTTGCCGTGTTCGATCGTACGGTCGATTCCCACATCCAGCGGCTGCGCAAAAAACTCGGAGGACCAGGCAGCCCCGGTGAATACGTCGAAACCGTTTGGGGTGTGGGGTATCGCTTCGTTCCGAAAACATCTGCGTGAGCCGCAATCCCGAATCGACGGTGATGGAGGTGCTGGGGCGAACCGAACGCGGTCGTTCGTTACAGAACCAGGTGCGCACATCAATCCGGAAGAAGCTGACCATCTCCTACGTTGTCGTGGTGATGATGAGTGGGTTCATTTACGCGGTCGCCGGCTTCTTCGTCCTGATGTTCCTGCTGTTTGCTTCAGGTATTTCGCAGTACCAAATTGTTCAGAATCTTCCGAGCCTGATCGCGTTGACACTCTTCGTTCTTCTCAATATCTTCCTCGTCACCGTGTGCGGAATCATTGCGGCCAGCGTCGCGAGCTGGAGATTCTCACGACGTCTGACTCGGCAAGTCGATGAATTGGCGGAAGCAACGAGTGAGTTTGCGAAGGGAAATCTCCATCGCCGTGTAGCGATCATGTCCGACGATGAACTTGGTCAACTGGCAATCCGATTCAACGATCTGGCCGAGAGGTTGCAGGAACTCGATGTACAACGGCGCGAGTTCGTTGCCAACGTATCTCACGATCTGAGAACCCCAGTCGCGATCATTAGTGGGCATCTCGAGGCGCAGCTCGGTGAACGAGATGAAAGCGACCGGACGATTCTGCCGAGGGAGGCATTTCAGGTGATCGCGCATGAGACGGAGACGTTGACCAGTTTGATCGACGATCTGTTCACCCTGTCTCGCCTCGAGGACGCCGTGCTCCCGATCGAAGCGGCGCCGGTCAATCTCGCCGAACTCATCGACGATGTGGTGCGAGGCATTCGGCCATACGCGCTGCAGCAGTCGCGGGTCAGCGTCAATGCGCTGGTCGAAGCTAATCTGCCACATGTGCTGGGAGACGAAACACGGATCAATCAGATCATTAACAACCTGGTGCACAATGCGGTACGGCATACTCCCGCCGGTGGAGTCGTTGTGGTCTCGGGCGAACCGGATAGTGCGGCCAATCGCGTTCGCGTCACGGTTCGGGATACCGGGGTTGGCATCGCAAGTGATTGCCTGCCACACATCTTCGAACGTTTTTACCGGGGTGAATCGACGCGCGATGCCGGTGGGACCGGTCTTGGTTTGAGCATCGTGAAGCAACTCGTTGAAGCGCAGGGCGGCATGGTGTTTGCCGAATCGACGATCGGGGAAGGTACGGCGATCTCGTTTGTGTTGCCAACGACTTTGATGCCAGTTCAGGCAATTGCACCCGCAACACCAGTCACGACCAAAATGACCTGGGATTCGTGACAGCATCGACCGGACAACGTGTCCGTTCGTGCTACATAATGACTTCATGGCAACGACGCGGACCGTGATCGCCGATCACTACGAGATGGAGATGGGTCAGCCCCTTGGCGTCGGTGGTATGGCCATGGTGTATCGGGGACGCGATCTGCGAACCGGTCGCACCGTCGCGATCAAAACGCTGCGTCCCGAATACGCTGCCGACAGTGACTCACGTGCCCGGTTCCGCGACGAGGCCAGGCTGATGGCCATCGTTAAGCATCCGAATCTGGTGACGATCTACGATCTGCATGAGGACGCCTCGGGATCGTGGGTGATCATGGAATACGTTCCTGGTCCGACGCTGAAAACACTCATCCTCGAAGAAGGTCCAATGGCTCCGGAAGCGATTCTCCCGCTACTGGAACAGTTGGCCGATGCGTTTTCGCACATCCACGGCAGTAATCTGGTCCACCTCGATATCAAGCCGCAGAACATCATTGTGCGTCCCGATGGCGTACCGAAGCTGATCGATTTCGGGCTGGCTCAACCGTCCGGTGAGGCCCAGCGAACTGACAATGGGGTTGCGTTCGGAACGGTTGCGTATCTGGCGCCGGAGCAGGCAACCGGCGGAATTGTCGACGCGACGACCGATATTTACTCGCTTGGTTGTGTTGTGTACGAAATGCTGACCGGGCAGCCACCGTTCTCTGCACCGGAAGGTCCGGATCATCAACGAACGCTGATTCAGGCGCATATCAATCAGGCTCCAGTCGCTCCATCACAGGTCCGACAGGAACTCGAGTTGCCGGGTTGGGTCGATGACGTCGTTGGCTGGGCTTTGGCCAAGTCGAGAAAAGACCGCTATCACGATGCCGCGACGTTCGCCCGCATGTTCCGCTCCGGACTCGAGGGCGAGATCGTGCCGCATAGTGACCTGACAGCTGTGGTGAAACCAGTTTCCACTTCCCAGACAACGCACTCGGGATCATACGTCCATCAGACCACATCTCTCGCGCCCGACCCGGTTGACACCGAAGAATGGGCGCAGCCCTCGATCGCACAGCGTGCCTATGTCGCCGGGGGCCGTTTGGCGAAACGATCCCGGCAGACGAAGCGATTCCTCTGGCGATTGGCGATGATTTTCGCAGTCGGCAATATGCTGCTCGGCCTGACGCTGCTGATTCAGGATGGACCATCTGCTTTGGTGGAGCGGTTCCTCTCGGTCGCACCCGGCACAGAGACGACAGTTTCAGTCGACAGGTTGAACCTGCGGGAGTCTCCGGGTTCCGAAGGCACTATCCTCGCTGTACTCCCGGAGGGATCGACGGTTCAGGTAACAGGATTGTCGGCTTCGGTCGAGGATGATCGCTGGTGGCCTGTCGAAACCGAAATCGACGGCGTTGTGTATGAGGGTTGGGTTTGGAACAGCGGATTGGAGGCCAATGCCTGGACGGGCCGAATGTCGTGGATGCAGAACGTGGTCGATCGCATCAATGGCGTGCGATCCGGGATCAGCAACGTCGTTGGTGGCATTGGTGCGCTCTGGCCGTTATGGATTCCTCCGCCTTCCGGCTCAATTGCTGGTTGAGGATTCGCCGAAGTGAGCGAGCAGTTCCCTGAAGTAGACGAGCTGCAGCAAGGTACCAGGTCGATGCTCTGCCAATGTCGAAATCTCCTCGATTTCGAGATGCCAGGTCAGTTCGTGCGGAATGAAGACTGCGTTGATTCCTGCGTTCAGTGCCGGATTGATATCGGAGCGGGGCGAGTTGCCGATCATCCAAGTATCCAATGGATTGAGCTGCTTTGCTGCGACTGTTTCATGATAGGTAGTGGCAGTTTTCTCGGTCACGACAATCGTGTCGTCGAAGAAATGCTCGATACCTGATCGGTCGATCTTGGCCCGTTGCTCCTCAGAATCGCCTTTGGTCAGCAGGATGAGATCATGATGCGGTTGAAGTAACGTCAGCGTCTCCTCGACTCCGGGAATTGGTTCCATCTCCAGGTCGAGAATACGCAATCCGAACTGCTGCGCCTCGTCGAGTATTGGATCGTTCGACTCGACGTTCTTCACGTGCTGAAACGTATGGCGAAGACTTGTGGCGAACGAGCGAGAACCGTATCCGAGATGATGGCGATTGTCTTTCTGGAAGGCATCCAGTACATCGCGAATATCCTGATGGCCCAGATGTTCATGGTTCAGGAAGGTGACGAAGTCACTGAAGGCTGTTTCGAAATAGCGATTGTTTTCCCACAGTGTGTCATCGGCATCGAAAATGAGGTGTTGGCGGCGAGGCATTGGCATAGGAGAACTCACGATCGAATCGACGGCGATAGTCACGAATCAACCATACCCCAGAGGCTGTGACGGGTGGAGTATTGGCACGATGTTTCGGGCGGTATGTCCATTTGCGGACACGTGTTTCGTTCGCATTGCTACAACATTCGACTTAGTGTCATGTTGACATTTACTCCGGTCGGACATAGGCTTCGGTCTGAGTTCGTGTACGAACCAGGCTACTGGTGCGCGAATCAACGAGAGTCGTCTCACCTCTCATGGAGGCACCACCAATGGTGGTTGAACGAAGTACGTCCCGAACACTTTGGCCAGAAACCGTCCCCGCCGGTCGATCCGACAAGGCAACATTGTGGATCAAGGATCCGCAAATGGAAGCGGCGAGTTGTGTGCCTGAAGAGGGTACGGGAGCGTACGATCAACTCAAGCGTTACCAGGTTGGCCCGATGGGTCAGCAGAAAATCCCGACCGAGTATTTCAAAATGCCGGCCGAGAACCGCGATGCCGCAATCTACGCGATCAAGGAACGGATGGGCGATCGCCTGACCATTCTCGGACACCACTACCAGCGCGAGGAAGTGATCAAGTTCGCTGATTTTCAGGGAGACTCCTACAAGCTCTCGCAGGAGGCGGCAACCCAGACCACGGCCGAGTTCACCCTCTTCTGCGGCGTTCACTTCATGGCCGAAAGCGCCGACATTCTCGGGAAGCCGGATCAACATGTGATCCTGCCTAATCTCGAGGCCGGCTGCTCGATGGCGGATATGGCCAAGCCCGAAGATGTCGAAGCCGCCTGGAACACACTCGAATCGCTCGGATTGGTCGAAGGGCTGATCCCGATCACCTACATGAATTCGGCAGCGACGCTCAAGGCGTTTTGTGGAGAGCATGGCGGGATAGTCTGCACGTCGTCGAACGCGACTCGCGTTTACGACTGGGCTTTCGAGCGCGGGAGCAAGGTCTTCTTCTTCCCGGACGAACACCTTGGACGAAACACGGGTGTTCGCAAGAACATCCCGGAAGACAAGATGGTGGTCTGGGATCCATTCCTGCCTCTGGGTGGGAACACAGAAGCCGCGCTCGCCAATGCGACCGTGATTCTGTGGAAGGGATACTGCTCGGTTCACGCCCGGTTCAGTGTCGATCAGATTGCGAAGGCACGAATCGATCATCCTGATGTCAACGTCATTGTTCACCCGGAATGCCGACTGGAAGTGGTTCAGGCGTCGGATTTCGATGGTTCGACCGAATACATCATCGATGTGATTACCGATGCTCCGGCAGGAACCACCTGGGCGGTTGGAACCGAGATCAATCTGGTGCGGCGATTGCAGGCGCGAATGCCGGAGAAGACGATTTACTGTCTCGATCCGATCATTTGTCCTTGTTCGACCATGTACAGGATTCATCCGGCGTATATGCTTTGGGCATTGGAGCACCTTGAGCGCGGCGAAATCGTCAACGAAATCATCGTCGACGACGTCATCCGCAAGCATGCACTGGTGGCTCTTGATCGAATGCTGGCCGTACCCTGACCGTCGAGGAATGCACAATGCCACTGATAGTTGCCGGTACCGATGCACCGGATTTCGAAGTGAAGACAAGCACCGGTAAAACGTTCCGACTACGGGATGCGCTAGGCGCGACCCGGACAATGCTTGTCTTTTACCCGAAGGACTTCACGCCGGGTTGCACCGATCAGCTGATCGAGGTTCGCAACAGTGTCGAGCTGATTCGATCAGCGGACACAGAGCCGATGGGAGTTAATCCCGACGATGCCGAAAGTCACGAGAAGTTCCGAACCACCTATGAGCTTCCGTTCGAGCTTCTGGTCGATGAGGATCGCACGATCGCAACGGCCTATGGTTCTCTCAAGGACGATGGCGTCGGTATACAGCGATCGGTGATTGTGATCGGCAAGGATGGCAAGGTCATATTCTCGAGTGAAGGTGCTCCGTCGTGGAGCGTTGTTCACGAGGCGATCAACGCTGCCGGTGATGCTGGTTAGTCCATAACGCGAAACCTGATTCAGCGCCCCGGTCTTCGATCGGGGCGCTGCTGCGTTCGATCAGGTTTCCGATTCCTGCTCCAGCCAGTAGTTGGCGATCCCGTAGTACTGCCGGATGGCCACTTCATCCTGACGGCTCAGCGCACTTATCAGGTCGAATCGGGGTGCCGCCTGAACGAACTCACGGGTTGTCTGCACCATGATCGGAACTCGATCGGCCTCGACGATTTCAGCGGGAATCGCGGTCCGATGGCGACCCATGCCCAGCATCCCGCCGAACGCAATGATGAAGTACCGCGGAAGAATGCGCCGGGCTTCATCGGTATCGGCCCGACCGTCGCCGTCGAGATCCTCGAGAGTCACTTCGTAGAGCACCTCGGTGATTTCGCCGATGGTTTCGCCTTCGTGCGAAATGACCTCGCGGCCGATCTGCGATAGTTCAGACCCGGTGCCCAATCCTTCTTCCACCAGGCCACGAAGCGGTGAAATCGCATCGGCGATAACGACCGAACCGCCACCGCGTGGACCGGTGACCAGAAGGCGCGACGCAATGAGATTGATCGCTTCGTCGGTTCTTGCCAGTCCCATGTAGACAGCCGCGGATCGGGCAAAGATTTCGAGTGCGCGTCTGAGCATGTCGACATCGCTCGATGTAATCGCGATGAGTGGGGAACCGGCGACCACACGCTGTTCGAGGTAGGTTGCTTCGTCCAGCGAAACCCCGAACGCCATCAGCGCCCGCGTCAACTGACGATTACTGACATCCCGCCGAGGTCGGGTCTCGCCATCGAGCATCGTTTTGGAGTCACGTATCGTTGCCAGAAAGACGCCGATCGGACCAGCGACGAGATAGCTGGACCTGTCTGGCAGAATCAGCGAAGCCAGCCCCTGGAGCCAGCTGCCAACCACGTCCAGTGCCGATGATGCTACAACCCGGGACAGGAGTGAGGCACCGCGTTTGGTGGCGATCTCGGCGGCCAGGCGTTCGCGCAGGATCACGGAAATCTGGTCGGACGCGGCGTCTGACTTCCGGAGAGACATAAGGACGAGTTCGGTATCGATCGTGTCGTCGAAGAGCGCAATGATCGTCCGGAGGACGTCCGACCCGTCGTCATTGACCGTGAGTTCCTCGTACGAGTTGGCGGTGTTCGGCATGGCGTTACTTCAGGCCGCCGCCCGAGATTCCACTCGGTTTCGGCACAGGGTCCGGTTTCAGGACCCGCGACGGGGTATCGGGCTCTGTTGCCGCGAAGGGAGAGTGAAAGGCAGAAGCAGACAAAGGTGCGATCTCCATCGTGCGCAATTCGGACTCGATCCGATCGTCACGAAGGCGCAGCAGATTGCTGATCAGTACCTGTATCGCTGCTCCGATCGGGATCGCAACGAGTGCGCCGAGCGGCCCGGAAAGCGAACTTCCGATGAGCACAGCCAGGATAACGGTCAACGGACTCATGACGACCGCGTTCCTCATGATCCGGGGCACCAGCAGAGCACCCTCGAGCTGCTGCAGGACGATCGCAAAAATAATGACGAGAATTGCCTTTTCCGGTGAGCTTGCCAGCGCAACCAGCGCGGCGGTACCTCCACCAATGAAGGGACCGATAAACGGGATCGCTTCGGTCAGGCCAGCCCAGATCGCCAGCGGCAACCAGAATCGAATATCGAGGAAATAGTAGGCTACACCCGAAAAGGAACCGATGATGAACATCAGGGCCAGTTGTCCGCGAGTCCAGCCACCTATCTTGTATTCTATTTCGTCCCAGATTGTGTGAGCCCGGGCGCGTTTGCTGAACGGAAAAAGTCCGAGGACGACGCGTTTGATCGTTGCCTTCTCGGTCATCCAGTAGTAGGAAATCACGAGCATCGAGATAATCGTGAAGAAGACACCGACGACGGAGGTAGCCAGGCCGAGAGCCTGATCCTGCCCGATCTGCGGACTGTTTCGAATTTGCTCGTAGGTGTTTTCGATGCGCCACAGCGATTGATAGGCGGTTCGCCGCATGAACGTGTTGTTCGTCTCCAGAGCTTGCTCGCGGAGGTTGTTGAAAATATCCGGAATCGCCTTGTCGAAGGCAGTGATCTGCCCGACAAGCTGCGGCACAATGACATAAATCGTGAGTGCCAGGATCGCGACGAGCCCAAGATACACACTCAAAATGGCCTGCCCACGGCCGAGACCAGCCCGCCGTAACCGAAAGACGAGAGGTTCGATCGCGGCGGCGAATATCACTGCCAATACGAGAAGCAGGAGGATGGCTCGAATCTGGATCGCCAGCCAGCCCAAAGCCAGCACGGCAATGACCGCAACTGTGCAGAGCATCACATAGGGAATGGAAGGCAGCGACGATGGTCGCTCGCCCCGAAACTCGGATGCCGTATCAGTACCCTCAATACGTTCTGCAGATGGCATGGACACGCCGTCTGGCAGTGGATTCGCGAATTCCTGTTATACGTGTCCGTTCACTGGCGATGCAACCCTTATTCAGGCGGGAGCATTCACGTAGGCATCGGCATCGTCCGGGATGGTCGTCAATTCGGCCCTCAGATCCTCGTAGCCTTCACGACCCATCAGCGCATACGTCGCGTTCTTCCCAGCTTCCACTCCCGGTTGTCCGAACGGATTGACTCCATACAGACCGCCGGCCATCACCGTCTGCAGTTCGAAGAGGTGGAAGAATTCGCCCACCGCAAATGCATCGATCGTCGGTGTGGTTATGGTCAGGTTAGGACGACTCGCCTTGGTCAATGCCCAGGCGGTGGCGACGCGTTCGCGATCGAGAAGCTGGCCCAGTTCGCCGCCATCGAGATACGAGAGATCTGGAACGCTGGCGGGAGGAGTCGGGATGTTGACCTGACTGCGATACGCGCCGACGCCGATGAGTTGAATCAGTTTGTCGTTCGGACCTTCGGTATAGAGCTGGATCTGCGAATGCTGGTCGATGGCGCCAAGTGCCTTGATCGGAGTCTGTCCTGTGTTGACGACCTCGTCGTTAACTGACAGTCGCTTGCCGAGACTCTCGGCCCAGAGTTGCCGGAACCAGTCGGTGATGCCGTACAGGGCATCGGCGTAGGGCATCGTGACCAGCATCGACTTACCGTGTTTCTGATCGGAGAGGATGGAAAGTGCTGCCAGCAGATAGGCAGGGTTCTGGAGTGCCTCACCGGACTGCGTGCGCGCCCGCATCGCGGCAGCGCCGGCCAGCATTGCGTGAATGTCGACACCGGCAATCGCCGCCGGTACAAATCCCACCGCGCTCAGGACCGTTTGCCGACCATCCACCCCATCGGGGACCGGGAAGGTGCGATAGCCTTCTTCCTCGGAAAGAGCCCGGAGTAGCCCTGTCGAACGATCGGTAGTTGCCACGATCTGCTTCCGGGCCTGATCTTCGCCCACCGCCTGAATCAGCGCATCGCGGATAACCAGGAAGTTGGCAGCGGTTTCAGCAGTCTGACCGGATTTACTGACGACATTGACCAGGGTTTTCGACAGGTCGAGCGTGTCCAGTGTGGCCGCGACCTTTTCCGGATCCGGATTGTCGAGTACGAAAAATCGAGGTCCTCCGCGTCGTTCTTTCGAATGGAGATTGCGATACGGATGGGTTGTCGCCTGAATTGTCGCGATCGCGCCCAGCGACGATCCTCCGATGCCGACCAGCACAAAATCGTCGTAGGTTGCCCGCGCTTCGGCAGCGAACGCAACGATTTCGTCGGCCAGTGCAACATCGTCCGCAAGATCGAGCCAGCGTTGCTCGTGGGCGTTGTGCTCCGCTTCGATCCGGGCGTGTTCGGAGGCGATCAGCGAAGTCGCTTCCCGAAGATCGGCGTCGGACACTCCGTGCTCGGAACCAACGGCGTGGGATGTCGCATTTCGGTAGTCGATCGTCAGTCGAGAAGCCTGTGCCTGGACCACGAGGAGTGCCCTTTCTGCTGCCCGGGAGGCGACCAGCAATCGGTCGAAAAACGGCGAAATCCCCGACAGGATGTCATCCGTGATGGTAGCAGATGTTCCTAAGCTTAATCGTGCGTGAAGCGAGTGGGCACTTGGTATACTGCGCCTGAATGTAACAGTGATGTGCATTGCCCGCCGGTGGTCGGCGGTCTACCACAGGAGAGCATCAATGGCGACCGTGACGGACGTAACGGGCAAGACGATGGCGGCTTCGTCTCTGGAGCAACGGGCTCGTGATCATGTCTGGATTCAGACAACTCCGTGGAGCACGATTGCTGAAGAGCAGGGGATGCAGGTTTTCTCCCATGGCAAGAACTCGACGCTCTGGGACATCCATGGCAAGGAGTACCTCGATGGTATTTCCGGACTCTGGGTAGTCAACGCGGGTCACGGTCGGGAAGAGATTGGCGAAGCGATCGGCAAGCAGGCTGGCAAGCTGGCCTACGTTTCGTCTGCCAACTTCACCTCGGAACAGGCGGTCGAACTGGCTCATGTGCTGAGCGAGATCACACCAGGCGATCTTTCCCGCTGCTATTTCTGTTCCGGCGGATCGGAAGCAGTTGAAACTGCGATCAAGATCGCGAAGCAGGTTCAGTCACTGCGTGGTTTCCCGCGTCGTTACAAGATCATCGCGCGTCGCCAGTCGTATCACGGTATGACGCACGGAGCGATGAGCCTGACAGCGATTCGTGAAGAGAAGTACTTCGGCCCATTCATGTACGGCGTTTCGCACGTGCCTCATCCGAACCGGTATCGATCCGACTTCGAGGTCGAGGGTGAGCAGGCCGATATCATGGCCGCAAAGTGGGTTGAGACCGAAATCATCAATCAGGGGCCGGAAACTGTTGCTGCCGTGATTGGTGAGCCGATTTCGAGCGCGGCCGGGGTTCATGTGCCGTCGCCGAAGTACTGGCAGATGCTCCGCGCGATTTGCGACAAGTATGGCGTTCTCCTGATCGCCGACGAAGTGATTAACGGATTTGGCCGAACCGGAACAATGTTCGCGACCGAGCACTTCGGATTCGTGCCTGACATCATGACGATCGCCAAGGCGCTGACGTCCGGATATGTCCCGATGGGTGCGGCAATCGTTCGTCCGTCGGTGTTCGAATCGTTCCAGGATAATGCGGATGTCAGCTTCGGTCATTTGCTGACGTTCGGTGGGCACGCAGTGGCATCGGCTGCGGCGCTGGCCAATCTCAAAATCTATCGTGAAGAGAATCTGGTCCAGCGCAGTGCAGATATGGGCGTCTACCTGACATCGCTCCTGGAGCAACTACGCTCGCATCCGACAGTAGGCGACGTTCGCGGCGTTGGTCTGCTTCAGGCGATCGAACTGGTCAGCAGCAAAGAACACAAGACGAAATGGGGCAAGGATTCGACCTTTGCCAAACGCGTAGGTGCCTTGATGACGGATCGTGGCTTCCTGACCAGAACCTGGGAGGTGATGCACTTCGCGCCGCCACTGGTCGTGACGAAGGCTGAGATCGATCGCATGGTCAGCATCGCCGACGAGGCGTTGACGATCACCGAGAACGAGCACGCCGATATGATCACTGCCTGATCATCCGGGAGAGCATT
>JBBJOX010000026.1:15519-15927 GCA_037724245.1 Thermomicrobiales bacterium
GGACCGCCCCGTTTCGTTTCTCAGTTGGTCGAACGTCGATTATCCAGTTGTTTCAGGGCAAATCTGATTCCTTGCCCGGCCCTCGGTTCGTCTGCATACCGTCCGATAACGTGCAAATGTGCATGCGGAACCTCCTGTCCCCCGACCTCGTGAACGTTCCAGCCGATCGAATACCCGGCAGGACGTTCCATATCGATCATGGACTTCGCCTCGAGCAACATTGATTGGGTAGCGGCCCATTCTTCGTTGGTCATTTCAAATGGAGTTGCCACGTGTCTGCGCGGCAGAATCATGTACGAGTTGGTAAGTACAGGATCATCCGTGGACGCCAGATAACAAAGTTGATTCGTGACCAGGGGCGAAATTTCGCCATTGTCGAGACAAAATGGGCAGCCTTCCATCCGGCAA
>JBBJOX010000027.1:0-9128 GCA_037724245.1 Thermomicrobiales bacterium
CTGCGCCGCAGCAAACCACCGGAATTGGTCACCAGCACATCGAGCTGCCCGAAGCTCGCGATCGCGGTATCGACGACCCGAGTCGCCTCACCGGCCGCGCCCAGATCGGCCTGGATTGCGAGTGCGCTCCCGCCATTCGCTTCGATCCCGGAAACAACATCCTTCGCACCCTGTTCGCTTTCGAACCAGGTGACCACGACCTTCGCGCCCTCGGCCGCAAATGCTTCGGAAACTCCACGGCCAATGCCCGACGCTCCACCGGTGACGATGACGACCTTGTCCTGCAATTCGAGATTCATCGGGTGGCTCCGCTTTCAGTTGCGATCAGGCGTTTGATGTAGTTGAGATCCAGCGTTGTCTGATCCAGCACTTGCTCGTATGGAACTTCGTAATGACTGTGTAGAGTCAGCAGGCCATCGAATCCGGTTGCCACCAGCTGGGCGATGATTTGATCCCACGGCACCATCCCGTCGGCCAGGCCGAGCCAGTCGGAATGCCAGGTACGTTGGCCCGATTCGGCGAGTGTCGAGGGAAACCAGCCACCGTTCTTGACGCCGACCGAGTTCAGCCACGGGCCAAGCACATCGAAGGTGAACCGCCAGTCCTCGCGCCCGTCCTGCACGGTCTGGTTCCCAGGATCGATGTAGGCACCGATCACAGCCGGGTCGTGCCCCAGCAGCAAGGCGGCTGTCTGCGCACCGGAGGCGTGAATCGTGTCGCCGTGGAGCTGGATCGTCAGCGTGATCCCGGCGTTGCGGGCCAGAGCATCGAGCTCATCGAGGTGCGCCCGCGCCGTATCGAAGATCGAGGCGTAGCCAATGGCCGGATCGTATTTCCAGTATCCGAGGCGCACCAGGCCGATCCCGGATTCCGCGAACGCGGCGAAGAGACGCTCGGTATCGATCGCCGACGGATCGGTCAGATCGGTCGTCGCCATCGGCACCGTCAGGCCATCCGCTTTCAGTCGCGTGACCGCAGCAGCGATCCCGTCGGGTTTTCCCGGTTCGACCTGAAAGCCCGTGCGGACCAGAAGATCGATTCCGTCGAAGCCGAGACGGCTACCAACGGCACCGATCTCCTCGATCGATTTGCCGAGGAAGAGCTTGGTAAAGAGGACAGAGTTCATACGTCATCCTTGCGATTGATGCGGATATCCGAGAATCAGCGCGCATTTTTCCAGGCTGTCGAGACGAAACGTTCCGACAGGTGTGCAGTTCAGTAAATGAGCTTGTGCAGTGGTGGGGCCGGGTCGCTAGTCTCCCTGCATCACGGACCCTCCGGTGGAGATGTCGATTTCCGGACCACGAGTTCAGTCGGTACGGTCACCATTTGCGCGCGTTCGGCGTTCGAGCCTTCGAGACGATCGATCAGGGTATTGACAGCGGTTTTCATCATGCTTTGCAGCGGTTGGCGGATCGTTGTCAGTGGTGGATTGGCAATCGCCGCCATCGAGATATCGTCGAATCCGATAATCGAGACATCTTGCGGTACACGCAACCCGACATCGCTGGCTCCGGCGTAGGCCCCGAGCGCGTACATGTCGTTGATCGTGACCAGACCGGTCGGTCGACGATCCATCGAGAGCAGCGCCTTGGCACCGTCGCGTCCGATTTCGGCTCCTTCGACATCGCCAGTGCCGCTGTACCCGGCCCCTTCCCAGAACAGATCTGGATCGAAGCGAACCCCGGCTTCGATCAGGGCATTGCGATATCCGTCGAAGCGCTCGAGACGACTCGATGTCCGCAACGGTCCGGATATGAAGCCGATCCGCCGATGTCCCAGATCGAGCAGGTGTTTCGTAGCCAGCGATCCACCGGCGACATTGTCGACACTGATCCCATCGATCCGCGATCCGGACGATGCATCGTCATCGCGCAAACGCCGGTCGAAAACTACGACATTCAGACCGCGATCGACGAGACGCAGGATATGATCGAGCGAAAGCGGGGAAGAGCCGAAGATGACCCCGCGCACCCCGTGCGACCACAGCGATTCGGCGTAGCGTTGCTCCCGCTTCGGGTCTCGCCCACCGTTCCCGAGCAGAACCTGATAACCGCGTTCGAGCGCCGATTCCTCGACCGATTGCACGAACGATCCCCAGAATGGATTGGCAACCGACGGAATGACCAGGCCCAGAATCGGCGCCTGGCCCGTTTTCAACTGGCGCGCTGCCTGGTTCGCCTGGTATCCAAGCTGCTCCATCGCCACTTCGATCCGCTGCTTGGTTTCGGGGCGCATCCGTTCGATCCTGCCATTCAGCAAGTTCGAAACAGTACTTGTCGAGGTACCCGCCAGCGCCGCTACTTCCTGAATTGTCACCGACCGTGAAGCCATGCAAGATCCTGCGGTAATGGTTAGTGGTACGTTCTACCAACGTCACTCCGGGCGGCCGACTGACAGGTCATTGCAGACACATATCGTCGATCAATCCGGCTATTTCGTGTTAGTAGAACGATACACTAAACCAAAATGCAGACGGTGTCAACAGCAACGCGGTGATGTCCGCTCACTGCGCAGGCGGTGCGAATCCGAGAATGTAGTTCCTGATGTGGTGTTCCGACGCCGGGACAGGATACCCGAGCTGCCTGGCGATCTCGTGCGTGATCCGAACGAAGAGATCGATCATGTTGAGCAACGATCTCCAGCAATCGGCCGGATCGAAATGTCCGAAGACGCCGTGCAGCTCCTCCCATGTCTCGCGATCGAGCCAGTGCTCCATTTTCGTGCCGATATACCAGACGTTGACCTGGCGTTGCTGGACCACTGCGGCATGCCACTCGAGCAGTTGCAGGAGCGACGATTTCATCGTCCAGTCGCGGAACTTGACGACCCAGAGTTCATTGCGCTGGAGGTAGGTGGGCATGTGCGCCGCCTCGAACCAGAAGAGATCGACCGCCAGCCGGAATTCGTCTGCCGTCGGCAGTGCCGCGATCGGAATCTCTGGTGTCACCGCTGGGAGCCGATCGGTCAGACCATCCTTGTCCATTAGCACGGCGTAGCCATGGCGATACAGGAAGTCGAGCTCCTGAATCGCCGACATCTGGTCGATCTGTCGGCGATCGTTGATCGTGAAGTCGACCTTGCGGGCGCCTTCGTAGAACACGAGTCGACTGTCGAAATCATCGCCATTGCCGAGATACTCAGCGACCCAGACCGGAGCGATGTCGGTCAGCCAGGTGTCGTCGGCGATCAGTGGAGCGCGATCGGTGGCGATGATCTGGACATCGAGATCGGAAAAGCGATCCGTTGCCCCGGCTTGACGCGTCATCGAACCGTTGAGGACGATTGCGCGGATATTGTCGTCCCGATTGGCCCAGTCGAGAATCCGGTCGAGGATCTCGGACTGGCCGTCGGTTGTCGGAAGGTTATGGGGATATCGTGCGTTGGTCATACGAAACAACTCCATGTATGCGTGAGACAAGCAAGAACACGCATTGATTGGAGGCGCTCGAATGTGTCCGAAGCAGCGAATGCCGTTCGGGACTTCGTTTGAGTGGAGATTGGAATAGCGTCAACAGTGAACGTTGATCAAACCCGGACCTCGATTCGCGCGAACATTCGAAGTCATAAGCTTACTGCACAAATTCGTTACCTGATCGAAACTCAGGCGACGCGGAAGAGGAGAGGGCGGGCCAGAACAGCGTTGGCCTGATCGGGCTGAAAGGCATCGGGTCGCTCGTTACATCCGAGTTTCCAGCCGATCGCCTCGACAGCGCGTCGGGCCGCCTGGCCATCGCCGAATGGACTGTCGACCAATCCGCACGTGTTCCAGGATGCAGATCCGGCCAGCACATCGAGCGCCTCGCGTACGATCGTGGTTGGATTGACCCCGATAAGCTTCGCAACACCGGCTGAGATCGCCTCCGGACGCTCCGGAACATCGCGCAGCACAAGCACCGGGACATCGAAGGCCGGCGCCTGTTCCTGCAACTCACTCGAATCTGTCAGCACCAGTGAAGAGTTGGCGAGAAGCCGGGCCTGATCACCCAATGTCAGCGGATCGCAGACCATAACCCGGTCGATTCCGGCGAAGCCATCCTGCACAATCCATCGCGCCTTCGAGTCGCGGTCGACCGGCATCACCACGTGTACATCCGGTTCAGTCGCCACAATCCGGCGGACCGCCTCGATCGTGTTCAGCAACGGTTGGCCCCACGAATCGCGTCGCTGCATCGCCAGAAGCACGATCCGGCGGCAGGAATCCTCGACCTCGGTCAGCTGGGTATCTGTGTAGGGAATATCGCGGCTGGCCATTTCCTGGATCGCATCGACCACCGGGTTGCCAGTGACCACGATCGTCTCCGATGTGCGGCCCTCGCGCACCAGATTCATCGCGGCGCCCGGAGTCGGAGCCAGTTGCAACGCCGAGAGGTGATCGATGATCCGGCGATGCCCTTCCTCGGTCGAAGGCGTAGAAAGCTCTCCGCTGCGCAATCCCGCTTCGAGGTGGACCACTGGAATGTGTTGCCAGAACGCCGCCAGTGCGCTGGACGATGCGGTGATCGAATCGCCGAGGACAACGCAGGCAGCGGGACGTCGCTCCGTCAACACGGCGTCAAGTGCCGGCATCATCCCGGCAGCAAACTCCATCAGCGATCCGCCGACTCCGGCATGGGCCAGTTCGAGATCCGGTGTCAGACCGAAGTTCTGCAGAGCCAATCGTACCTGCTCGAAATCCTGACCACTGGAAACCAGCAGCGATGCCATGGGATGTTTCCGCTGCACGGCCCGGATCACCGGCGCGATCCTGATTGCCTCCGCCCCCGTACCAACGACAAAACAGATCAGCGTGTTCTTCATTCATGTTTCCTGTCGGACAACCAAATTATCGTGACTGTTCCTGTTCCTGCGTGAAAGATTCAGACTGCGTTGAGAGGAACTCGTGCAAGATGCTTCCTGGCCAGTTACCCGGATCGATCGACCAGACTCGATCCGGCGGTCCCGTCCTGAAACATAACTCGAACCCGCATAGGACCTTTGGCCTATGGCAACCCACGGAATGTACCCGAACCCAGAGCCTGATTCAATACCGTCCTAGCCGGTTCAGGCTATATGTTCAGGAACAATGACTAGTACTTTCGGACGCAGATAAGAAACTCCGTTTTTCGGTGCACAAGCTGTGCTTAGGGGCAATATTTGAGCAAAAGACTTTTCGTAATTGCCTTTCGCTTGTGAATCCGTATACTGGATTATGGGACTACGTAAGCACCGCTCAGTTGATCGAGCCGCTCCGGATTCGCGTGCCAACCCGGATCCACGTGTCGATCTGCTGCCAGCGATGTTGAGTGGTCCATTCTTTTGAACTGTTGCTGTCATGAAAGGATCATCATATGGAATTCTCCTCCCAGATGTCGCGTCGCGAGATCGCCCGGCTTGGTGTTGCAATCAGTAGTGCCGCTGTTGTTACGCGATCGCTCGGCGGATCAGTGTTTGCCCAGGACGCATCGCCGGTTCCCGATGGGGCTCCGGGACTACCACCACTTCCAGACGGCGCCACGGTCATCGCCGAAGGACTCCTCAACCCACGAAATCTGGCCTGGGGTGACGATGGAACGCTCTACATCACCGAAAACGGTATTGGCGGCGATGAAATACTGATGATCACGCCTCCAGGCGAGGAACCAGCCACCCCGGCCGCGACGCCGGTTGTTGCATCCGACCCCGAAGCGACGCCGGTAGCCGAGGAGGCCCCGGTATCTACCCGTGGCTACACCGGCCAGATCTCGGCAGTTGCCCCGAACGGCACCCAGTCGACCATTGTCAGTGGTCTCGCTTCATACTCCGATGGCGCTGGGCCAGTCGGCATTGCCGTGGTCGATGGTGATCTCATCTTCACCATCGGCGGTGTAGCTGTCGGATTCGGACTGCCGGATCAGCTTCCGGAAGAAAACATGGTCAACCGGTTCAGCTTTGAATCTGGCGAGGTCGAACTGATCGTTGAACTGGGATCGGCCGAAGTCGAGAACAATCTCGACGGAACTGACGTCAACCCGAATCTTTACGATCTGGTTGCACTCGAGGATGGCTCGCTGATCGTCAACGATGCCGGTGGCAACGTCACCTACAGCATCGATGCCGAAACCGGAGAGTTCGAAGCGATCGCCGTCTACCCGCTGCAGGGTGAACTGCCAGACGGCTCTGCCGATCCGGCCGGACTCGATCGACAGGTCGTCCCGACTGGCCTCGCCCTCGACGATGAAGAGAACCTCTACACCGCCTTCCTGAGCGAGTTCTGGCCAGCCGATGGACCATCGATCGTGCAGGTCGCCGAGGATGGCGAAACCGAAGCCGTCGCGACCGGCCTGTCCGTAATCGTCGACATTGCCTACGGTCCGGATGGCTTCCTTTACGCATCGTCGTTGACAGCCGATCTGAGCATCATGGCCCCGGGCGGCGTGTTCCGCATCGGTGAGGATGGGACTGCCGAGGAGGTTGTCGGCGGCCTTTTCATGCCACACGGTATCGTGTTCGACGAAGACGGCAACCTGTACGTGTCCGTCTACACCCTGATCTCGGCGCCAGGCTTTGCAGGCGGGCAAGTCGTCCGCTTCGATGGCATCGCCACCCCTGCCTGATCCTCCGGAACAAACGCAGCACACCACAACGACACACGGGGCGGCCCACTCGGCCGCCTCGTATCCGGCATCCGTAGGGTCCCAGCTTGTCTGTGACCTGATGCCTCGAGCCCTCGAACTTCGGCAGAGACACGCTCTTCGCGCCCACCGTACTGACCGATGGCATTGGGGCGGATCGCTACGCCGTCGTCGCGATCATTTCGGCGACCGTCATCCGATCGAGGAAAAGAGCAGCTCCACCAACAATCCCTGCGTTGTCGCCCAGCGTCGATGGCACGATCGACACCGTGTGCAGGGCATCCCAGAGTGCGCGCCGCCGGACTTCCTGTTGGATCGCCTCCATGATCGGCGCACCGAATTCGGAAACCGACCCGCCAATCACCACCATCGACGGATTCAGCAAATTGATCAGGTTGCCAATCGCCACACCGAGCCAGGTACCGGCCGTTTGCACCGCCTCCAGCACCACCTCGTCGCCCTGCGCCAGGGCATCGACGAGCATCTCCATGGAAATGGTTTCGAGCGATTGCCCCGAGAGCGATGCATACAGCACCGAATCCGTGCGCTGCCGCAACTGACCCCTCACCGAACGGATAATCGCCGATTCCGAGGCCAGGGTGTGCAGGCAGCCATGATTCCCGCAACCGCATTGCTGTCCATCCGGCTGAACCGTGGTGTGGCCAACTTCGCCCGCTGATCCACTGTGCCCGAGGTAGAGCGATCCATCGAACACGTAGCCAGCAATAATCCCGGAACCAACGAACACATAGATCAGTTGTGAGCGATCGGCATGTTCCGGGAACGTCCCCTGCCAGTACTCGCCCAGTGCCGCCGCTTTCGCCCGGTTCGCTATCGCAACCCGAAGCCCGATCCGTTCCTCGAGCAGATCGCACATCGGAACATTGGTCCAGCCGTGCGGCACCGAGCGCAGCACCGTTCGCCCGTCCTCGCTGACCAGTCCGGGAACCCCGACTCCCAGGCCCAGAATCGGCGCCGTCGCCTGATCACGAAGTTCCGAGACACAGGCCGCCAGCGCATCGACATAGGCCGAAGGTGCCAATCCGGCAATCGGACGCTCGGCCAAGGCAATTGGCGCACCACCGAGATTGCATAACGCGGCGTAGCATCCGTGTTCACTGAACTGGGCTCCGATGACCAGCCGGTTTTCCGCCTGCAGCGCCAGAACGACCTGACTGCGACCCCGACCCGGTTGCCGCTTCCCGATCTCCGCGAGAAATCCCTGTGCCATCAACTCGGCGATCGTTTCCGACACCGTTGCCTTGCTCAGACCGGAGGCATTGACCAGATCGGTTCGGGTCGTTTCCGGCACAGCGCGCAAGAGATTGAACAAGATATCGAAGCTCGCCTGTCCGGTTTGCGCCATTGCCTGAATGTCCCACTTAATTCTGAAACCGAACGAATTTCGCGCAGTGTAGCACGCACCCGGCGGAAGCAGGCAGACCTTGCAGGAGCAAACCTAACGGGCTCAAAACAGATCGCACCATCGGCGCAATAGCGGAGACACCGTTGGCCAGCATCAGGATGAACAAGGGTTCAAATGCGTCAGGATCACGGTTTGGTCCGTATGTGCGATAGTCGGAGTCGGGCGTGATCACGAACGGTGGCATTGCGTCTGCAACTCATCGGGAGTCAACGGGATGTCCAATCGCTTTGCCCACATCGCACAGGTAGCGTCCGAATGGGCGGGGAATTATCTTGCCTTCCTCGGCGCTTTCCTCGTCATCATTGTCTGGGCGGTACTCGGCCCGGTCTTCGCGTTTTCGTCAACCTGGCAGCTGGTGATCAATACGGGCACCACGATCGTCACGTTTCTGATGGTGTTTCTCGTTCAGAACTCGCAGAATCGTGATTCCGAGGCGGTGCATATCAAGCTCGATGCCATCCTCGACGCCCTCGCCAACTCCGACCGCAGCGCGATCGACGCCGAAGACGACACCCAGGAACACCTCGACGCCCTCAAACGTAAATACGCCAAACACCAAAAACTATCAACCTACGAGTAGGGTCTGTGGCTCGACCCTAACCGAGGCTCCGCGTCCGTGGGCCTTGGCAGAGACCAGCTCTGCGCCCACCGTGGGGCCGGAGCCTCGCATCTTCCAAATCCCGGTCCAAACAAGCCCTGCGCCAACCGTGTGGCCGAGGTAGCTTGCCTGCCGTACGCTCTTGAGGTCAATCCGCGGCGTTGACGACCTCGACCGGATGCACCCCGCGGTGCGAGCTGAGCGCGCGCTCCGGAAGGACGATCGGCGAACCGGTGTGAGGATCGTGCGTGACCGTCGACTCAATTTCGAAGACATCGCGCAACATCGTTTCGGTGATGATCTCCTCCGGCTTGCCCTGCGCCACAATCACGCCATCCTTCATTGCCACAATGAAATCGGCATACCGCGCCGCCATGTTCAGGTCGTGCAGAATCAGCACCACGGTCCGACCTTCGGTCACGTTGAGGTGTCGTGCCATGTCCAGAAGCTCGACCTGCGCCGAGATGTCGAGGAACGTCGTCGGCTCATCCAGCAGCAGCGTCTGCGTCTT
>JBBJOX010000027.1:9138-15909 GCA_037724245.1 Thermomicrobiales bacterium
CAGCGACATCGCAAACCACGCCCGCTGTCGCTGACCTCCGGAAAGCGTGTCCACATCGCGGAACCGGAACTCCGCCAGATTGCAACGATCCATGCAATCGCACACGATCGTCTCGTCCTCCGACGACCACTGCCGCAGGAATTTCTGATGCGGCAAGCGTCCGGCCGCCACCAGATCCTCGACCAGATAGCCGGATGGTGGCACCGGACCCTGCGTCAGAATCGCCATCCGCTTTGCCAGCGAACGATGACTCCCCTTGTGCACCGATGAGCCATCGAGATCAATCGAACCTGAAACCGGTTTCAGCAGTCGTGCCACCGTTCGCAACAGCGTCGATTTTCCGCAGGCGTTCGGACCGATGATCGCTGTCACCGCACCGAGCGGAATTTGCAAATCCAGCCCGGACGAAACGTTTCGCGTCTTGTAGCCTGTCGAAAGACTCGCCACCCGGATCGCGCAACCAACCGGTCGCTGACGTCGCTGAATACCAGCGTCAACCGTTTCCGGCAATTTGCTGCGCGGCACACTGTAGGGGTGACCCAGCCCGGGATGGTTGTAAACATCGCACTCGACACCGTAGAGATCGTGCAGCAATTGCGAATCGACGATCTCCTCCGGCTTGCCCTCGCGCAGAATCTGCCCGTCCTTCATCGCCACCAGCCGGTGACTGTTCGAGGCCGCTTCATTGATATCGTGCAGCACCATGACCACGGTTCGACCCTGATTGACATTCAGATCGCGAACCAGATCCATGACCTCGAGTTGATGTGCCACATCGAGAAAGGTCGTTGGCTCATCGAGCAACAGCAGTTCGGTTTCCTGGGCCAGAACCATCGCGATCCAGGCGCGCTGACGCTGCCCACCGGAAAGCTGATCGACCGCCCGCTTGCGCAGGTCGTCCATACCCGCCAGCGTGATCGCCTGATTGACGGCGTCCTCATCCTTCTGGGAAGGAGGCTGCAGGAACGACTGGTGTGGATAGCGACCGCGACGCACCAGATCCTCGACGGTGATGCCTTCCGGCGGCGTGCCCGATTGCGAAAGTAACCCGAGCCGCTTTGCAACCTCCCGTGTTGGCAGTCTGTGAATCATCTGTCCGTCGAGCACCACCTGGCCGCCTGCCGGTTTCATCAGGCGGGAAAGCGCCCGCAGCAGTGTCGATTTACCGCATCCGTTCGGTCCGATTATCGTCGTGACTTCGCCATCCGGAATCTCCACGCTCAGATCGACGACCACGTTCTGATCGTTTTCGTAGCCGAGCGTCACGTTGCGGGAACTCAATCGACTCATGGGTTACATCCGAACAATTGAACGATACAAAAGGAAGAGGAAATATGGCGCACCAACCGCCGCCGTAACCAGACCCACGGGGAGCGAGACCGGCAGGAAATGCTGCGCCACCACATCCGCAGCCAGCAGAAACGTAGCACCGAGGAAGGCACTGAACGCGATCGAACTTCCGGAAATCGGACCACCCAGCATCCGCGCCACGTGCGGCACCATCAGCGCCACGAATCCGATCGGACCGGCCACCGAAACACAGAGCGCGGCCATCGCACAGCCGATGATGATCAGGCCGAGCCGGATCGTTTCCAGTGGCAGACCAAGTGCCCGGGAGACATCGTCACCGAGTTGCATCGCACGAAGTGGCCACATCAGGATGATCGCCAGCGGGAAGAGAATCAGCAGTGACAGACCGAGAATCTGCACATCCTGCCATTGCGATCCGTAGACCGAGCCCATCGTCCAGACGACCGCCGGTCGGATCACCTCAACCGGGAACTTGACAGTGACATACGTCGTCATCGCGGCCAGGATCGCCTGAACCCCGATTCCGACCAGGATCATCCGGTTCGGGGAAACGCCACCAGACCAGGCCAGTCCGTAGATGATCCCGGCCGTGATCAGGGCACCGAGAAAGGCAGCAATTGGAAGCAGCGAGTACTGGTAGCCGAAGACCAGCCAGATTGTCGCAACTAAAGTCGCACCACTGTTGATCCCGATAATGTCCGGGGATACCAGTGCATTCCGCACCAGTCCCTGAAAGATTGCCCCCGACATCGCCAGCGCGGCACCGACGAGAACCGCCGAGAGGACACGTGGCAAACGCAGCGTGTTGACGACGAAGTCCGTATCCTCGGTCCCACTGCCAAACACGGCCCGAACCACATCGAAGAACGGAATGCGCAGCGTCCCGAGCGTGGTCGCCCAGATTGTCAGCACCACCAGCAGCACCGCCGTGATGGCCGTCATCAACCAGACACGGTGATTGATCCGAAGATCGAAGTGCCGTGTCCGGAACGTGCGATGCCCCGGCTTGTCCGGTCGTGGGTCAACGTTCAGATCGTAGACTGCCATATCAGTTCGACACCGTTCGCCGACGCGCCAGATAGATCAGGAACGGAGCGCCGAAAATGGCGGTGATGATCCCGACCTGAATCTCACCGGGTCGCGTCACCACCCGACCGATCACATCCGACAACGTCAGGAATACCGCCCCAACCAGCACCGAGTACGGCAGCACCCACCGGTAATCGGGGCCGACGATCGAGCGCACGATGTGCGGTGTCGCCAGACCAACGAATCCGATCGGGCCGGCCACGGAAACTGCCGCTCCGGTGATCAGCACAACCAGCACCGAACTCACAATGCGGATTCGGGCCGTCTGCATACCGAGGGCGCGTGCCGCATCCTCACCCATACTCAGTACATTCATCTGATGCCCCATCAGGACACAGATCAGCACACCACCGATCAGAAATGGCGAAACCGTCCAGAACAGCTCAAGTGGCCGACCAGACACCGATCCCGCGAACCAGAATCGCGCCTGATCCAGCGTGTCTTCATCGAGCAGCGTCAATGCGCTCGTCCACGCCCCCAGCAGTGAGGAAATCACGACCCCGGAGAGCGCCAGCTTGATCGGCGTGGCACCACCGCGGCCGGCCGAACCGACCAGGAACACCAGTGCCGAAGCGGCGGCCGCACCAGCGAAGGCGAACCAGAGGTACTGCTCGATCGAGGTGTATCCGAAGAAGTAGATCGCGGAAACGATGGCGAAACTCGCACCACTGCTGACCCCGAGAATGTCCGGACCGGCCAGAGGGTTTCGCGTCACTGCCTGCATCATTGCACCGGCAATCGCGAGTCCACCACCGACCGCAATCGCGATCACGGTGCGTGGTAATCGCAGGGTGCGAACAACCGTTTCATTGTAGGAATCTGCGTGGTAGTTGAAGATCGCGTTCCAGGCATCGCGGTTCGAGATATCGATCGAACCCACCCGAATGCTTAGCAGCGCTGCCAGCACCACCGCGGCTAGTCCGAGCAGCAATCCGAATGCACGCGCGCTGGTGGCCAGGCGGTTTCGATCCAGTTGGGAAGCGTCGGCCGTCGGGGTAGCGATTAAGGTAGTCATTGCACCTGTCGCAGCGCTCGTTCGTCGTGCCTCGTGGCGTCGACCCAACAGAACATCGATTCCTCAATCCGGGTGAAGGCTATCGTTCGGCGCACGAATGCGCCTTCGATCGAAAGCGTAGTGCACTACTCGGGATTATCCTAGCCACCCGTTCCGGCACTGTCAAACCGTTCCGACACATCGGTTCGAATGCAGCGAATCAGGCATTGACACGCCCCAACTCCGGCAAATATCATTATTCCGACTAATTTAGTCGGCTATGCGGCAAGCGCCGAAGAGTCGAATCAAGGAAAAGGACCGCCAGTGGAACGTCGTGCCCCGATGCAACATCAGATCAATCGCCGTAACGTGCTGGGAATGGCCCTGGCCGGAACCGCCACCGTCGCCCTCACTGCACAATCTCTGGCCCAGGGCGCCACTCCGGAAGCATCGCCAGCCAGTGTCAATGGCTTGCAGGCTGATGGAAGCTGGGTGTTCACCGATGATCGCGGGATCACCGTAACTCTGCCCACGATGCCAACCAACCTGGTGATCGACACCAACGTGCTCGGGGCACTCTGGGATTTCGGGATTCGCCCACTCGGCACCTTCGGCTGGCTTTCTACCCTCGAAACAGACGGCACCTTCCCCGCTGCCGCCGGAGCCACCGATCCTGCGCTGGTCGAGAACTTCGGACTGGGTGATGCCCAGATCGATTTCGAACGGCTCTCCGCCGCCGGCCCGGATCTGTTCGTGACGTACACCTTTGCGCCGGACGATCCGGAGAATCTCTGGAGTGTGCTGCCAGAGGATCTCGAACGCCTCGAAGCCCTCGCACCGATCGTCGCGCTTTCGGCAGTGACTGCATTGCCGCAGGGTGTGGCCCGTCTGGCCGAGTTTGCCGAGGCGATCGGGGCCGATCTGAGTGCTCCGGAGATCGCCAGTTCGCAGCAGGAGATAGCCGCAGCCGAAGGTCGAGCGGCGACACTCCTTGCCGAGAAGCCAGACTTCTCGGCGCTGTGGGTTGCGCCTGGCACCGATGTCTTCTACATCGCGAATCCAGTTCAGGCACGGGGCGTCATCTATGCGCGTAGTCTTGGAATGCTGATTCCGGACCTCGATGTCGAACCGAATGTCTTCTGGGAAGAACTGAGCTACGAACAGGCCCTGAAGTATCCATCCGACGTGCTCTACGTCTCGACTCGCAATGGCGAACAGGCCGTCGAGGATCTGAAGTGCATCCAACCTTCAGCCAGCATCCGGCCGTGGTCGCTGGTCAGGTGCTGCCATGGAATCAGGACGTGATTACGAGCTACCCGGGGCAGAACGCGGTGCTGGTCGAACTCCTGACTGCCCTCGAAACCTTCGAATCGACGATCGTTGACGAAGAGTGGATCTGATCAATCGTCACTTCCACGTCGGATCGATGCAAAACAGGGATCGCCACCATGGTTGAATCGTCCACCGTATCTGGACATTCCGTGATGCACGGATTGAAATTTCGCGCGATCGAGGTTGCCCGGATCGACCGGCTGACCCCGCGCTACTCCGGGTCACCTTCGCCGGAGATGAACTGGCGGATTTTATAACAATCGATCCGAGCGACCATGTCCGGTTACATTTCCGATCCAATCCCGATTCCGAACTGCTCCGGCCGATCCTTGGCGAACAGGGCTGGGAGTATCCGGAGGGCCAGCCGCCACCGTCCATACGCGATTAGACGCCCCGTCGCTTCGATCCGGATACCCGGCAACTCGAGATCGACTTCGTAATCCATGGCGAAGGTCCGGCCTCGAATTGGGCCGCCCAGGCGAAGGTTGGGCAGGTGTTGGGGCTCGTCGGGCCGCGTGGTTCGTGGGTCCTCGACGAGACGTTCGATCATTATGTGCTGATCGGTGACGAAACGATGCTGCCGTCCATCGCCCGCCGACTGGAGGAATTGCCAGCCGGCAGCCGCGCGATCGCCTTCATTGAAGTCGATTCAGCCGAGGAAGAAATTCCACTCGCGACCCCGGCTATCGCCGATATCACCTGGGTCCATCGAGAATCTGCTGAAACTGGCCCCGGTGATGTTCTGGAACAGACGATCCGCGCGGCCAATCTCCCGACGGAACGAGTGTTCATCTGGGCGGGAGGCGAGGCGATAGCCCTCCGTGATATCCGCCGCTATGTACATAACGAACTGAACATCCCCGCGTCTCACCTCAGATTCTCCGGTCACTGGAAACGGGGCGTCGCCAACCACGATCACCACGAACCAATCGAGGATTAGCGGTTCGCGCACAATTTGACTGCTGATCGACTCGCGCCATTTCAACCGATATAGTTGAACGATGGCAATTTTGGATCGAGACAGAAAGCTGCTCTGGTCAAAGTCGCACAATCGCTGTGCCCTCTGCCAACAGATTCTTAGCGTTGCGGGAACAGACCTCGATAGGATTTCGATTATTGGAGAAGAAGCTCACATCGTGGCGCGTTCGCCAAACGGGCCGCGCTATACGCCCATAGCGCTGAACTATGTAGACACGTATGACAATCTCATCCTGCTTTGTCGTAATCACCACAAAATAGTCGATGATCAACCCAACCAATACACAGCGGACAGACTAAGAGTAATCAAGGATCTACACGAAAATAGAGTTGAAGATCGGCAGGACTTCAGAGACTCGGAAGAAAACTATAGAAAGTTCCCATCCCTTAAGTCGAAGTCTCAAATCGGGCCATCTTACCACCTAATGAATACCGGAAGTGAAGTATGGAATGTGATGGCTAACTGCCAACTTTACGGTCTCATGTCATTGGAGGAAAATGATTCATCCATAGAGCAACAAGACTTGGCTGATGCATTTTTATCGACGGCAAAGGACTGCGGAGAGATTTCGGACGAAATTCAGGATTCTGGTTTCGAAGCGGTCAGGTCCGTACAACGAGACCTTACCGCCTCAATTAAAAAGTTGAAAACCGTTGGAGTTCTTGTTTACGGGCGTCGAAGGAAAACGAAGTTGTCGTCTGGATCCGGGCCGGACCAAGTTTGGATGGAAGGGGATCTAATGTTGCTACTTAGAAAAAACCTATTCAAGAAATCCTCCGAGACTCCAACTAGCGATCCTGAAATCCTTCGCCAGATTGATGGCTTTCTAGTAGCTGAAGACCACCCAAACCCAGCGATTCCCGAAGAGGCATAAACATGCCCAGATTCAAATCTCGCACCTGTTCACGGATGCTCGACCTCGGTCACGGTGACACCGCGCAGGAACTTGATCGAAAGCGCGGCCGCGAAAACCATGATCACCGCGCCAACGCCAGCCACAACCTGCATGCCATCGACGAATGCCGATTGCGAGATCGAGCGCAGGCTCTCCGCAATTGGCTCGGGC
>JBBJOX010000028.1:0-14268 GCA_037724245.1 Thermomicrobiales bacterium
GCGGCTGAATCGGCGGGCCCAGATGATGGGTTACGCGATGGTTGCCTCGAGTCAGGGATTGTTTGGCCTGGGGACGGCATTCGCCTTCGGTGCGAGTGCGCTGCTCTTTCGCGACGGAACGCTGACCCTCGGCACGGTCTACCTGATCTTCCGCTACACCGATATGTTGCGGCAGCCGACCGAGCAAATCCGCAATGAGATGCAGGATTTTCAGCAAGCGGATGCCAGCATCGGACGCATCGAATCCCTGTTCGATGAAGAGCCGACGATCCGCGACGGAACGACAGCCGAACTGCCGCGTGGTCCACTGGCGGTCGATCTGGAGCATGTCTCGTTCGGGTATTCATCGGAGCGGCTGATTCTCGACGACATCGATGTTCATGTTGCACCAGGTCGAGTTCTCGGAATCGTCGGTCGTACCGGTAGTGGCAAAACGACATTGACGCGGTTGCTGCCCCGATTTCACGATCCGCAAGCGGGCGCGGTTCGACTTGCTGGTGTCGACATTCGCGACGTCCAGTTGCACGCCTTGCGATCCCGGATCGGTCTTGTCACACAGGATATTCATCTTTTCGATGCGACATTGCGGCACAACCTGACACTGTTCGACGATTCGATCTCCGACGACCGTCTGCTCGATGTGATCGCTGCGGTCGGGCTGGGCGACTGGTTGCGTGAACTGCCGAATGGTCTCGATTCGATGCTTGGTTCTGACGCCAGTGGACTCTCGGCAGGTCAGGCACAGATCCTGACCTGCGCGCGGGTGCTGCTCCGTGAGCCAGACCTCGTCATCCTCGACGAGGCGTCGTCGCGGCTCGATCCGGCCACGGAGCGATTGCTGCATAACGCTCTCGGTACACTGTTGAGCGGTCGAACCGGCATCATCGTCGCCCACCGCCTCGTGACGTTTTCGTATGCCGACGACATGCTGGTCCTCGAGGATGGACGCGTGAAGGAACACGGATCGCGAATCGAACTCGAAGCCGATTCCAATTCTCACTATGCCCAATTGCTTCGTGTGGCCGCCGAGGAGGTATCGGCATGAGACCACTCCCAAACTGGCATTACCTGATCCGGATGTTTCGCTTCACACCGCTCCTGTGCACGGTGCATGCGGTGCTTTGGTCTGTGATGAACCTCTCGGCATTGCTGCCGGGGCTGATCGGCCGGGCGTTCTTCGATGAACTCTCGAACACGGCAGACGTGCCTGGCGGCACCGACGGACTGGTACTGCTACTGGTTGTGATTGCCCTCGTTCGCGTATCCCTCTGGCTGCTGGCGGGACTCGCCGAAATCAACATGCGATTCACGATGAGTGGACTGGTTCGGCGCAATCTGCTGCGTAACGTCCTGAAACGACCGGGCGCGCAGTCGTTGCCGTATTCGCTCGGCGAAACGATCAGTCGTTTTCGCGACGATGCCTATCAGGCCGAAGACAATCTCGACTGGACCGCTGAAATCATCTTTCATGCATTGATCGCGGTCGGTGCGTTGATCGTCCTCCTCTTCATCGATGCGCGGATCACGCTGATCGTGATCGTGCCGATTGTGATCGTCGCGATCGTCGCGCAACGGGCCAGCGCGAAGCTGGGACGGTTGCGGGAGGCGAGCAGCCAGGCGACGAGTCAGGTCACCGGCGCGATCGGCGACATTTTGTCGTCGGTCATTACGTTGCAGGCGGCCGGTGCCGAAGACCGCACGATCTCGCATTTCCGACGACTCAACGAAACCCGACGCCGGGCAGTGCTTTCCGATCGCGTTACCACCCAGGCACTCGAGGCGGTGACGTCGAACATGGTCAGCATCGGCACTGGCGTCCTGATGTTGCTCGCCGCCGGAAGAATCCGCGACGAGAGTTTGACCGTTGGCGATTTCGTGTTGATCGTCTCGTATGTTGGCCTGA
This sequence comes from Thermomicrobiales bacterium, assembly GCA_037724245.1. Lineage (GTDB taxonomy): Bacteria > Chloroflexota > Chloroflexia > Thermomicrobiales > UBA6265 > JBBJOX01. The sequence continues at coordinate 1,904 of JBBJOX010000028.1, forward strand.
TCACGGATTTCACGACCGGCTTTGGACAGTATCTGGCGCAGTACCGGCAGGCGGGCGTCGCCTTCCGCCGAATGGACGTGATGCTCGGCGATGCACCACCGACTGAACTGGTGACGCATTCACCGCTCTATCTTCTCGAACCGGTTCCACCGGAGCCAGAGGTCGATCAAACCGTGCGAAATCCGCTGGTGCTGCTCGAGGCGAATGGGATTTCGTTCCGATATAAGCATTCGGGTCACGGCATCGCTGATATCGACCTCTCGCTGAAGCGCGGTTCGCTGACCGTCGTCACCGGTCGGGTCGGTTCCGGGAAGACGACGTTGTTACGGACGGTGCTCGGATTGCTGCCACCCGATACGGGGGAGATTCGCTGGAACGGCGTTCGGGTCGAGGATCCGGAGGCATTCATGGTTCCGCCACACGCCGCCTACACAGCGCAGGAACCGCGACTTTTCAGTGAGAGTCTGCGCCAGAACATCCTGCTGGGAACGAACGAGGATAGCTCGCGACTTGCGGCGGCGGTCCACGGTGCGGTGCTCGATCGGGACGTCAGCACGCTCGAGGATGGTCTCGATACCATGATCGGTACCCGCGGAGTAAAGCTCTCCGGGGGGCAGATTCAGCGGACGGCGACGGCCCGGATGCTGGTTCGCGGTGGGGAATTGCTGGTGATCGACGACCTTTCGAGTGCGCTCGATGTCGAAACCGAACGCGAGTTGTGGAATCGTCTGTTCGCGGGTGGCGATGTCACTTGCCTGGCGGTGTCGAACCGGCGCAACGTGCTGCGTCGCGCCGATCACATAGTCGTGCTCAGGGATGGCGTGATGGAATCGGAAGGCACAATTGAACATTTGCTGGAGACCAGCCCCGAAATGCGCTCCCTCTGGTACGACACCGACGACCTGGGAGGACTGGCGTGATCGACCAAAAGTAGGGTCTGAGGCAGAGCCAGTCTCAGGTTTCGCGGCCGCCTATTTTGGCAGAGACAAGCTCCGCGCCTACCGTCTGCAGGAGCAAATCCGCTTCGTAAGTAGGGTCAGCGGCTTGTCCCTGACCTAATGTCTACGGCGCTCAAACTCCGGCAGAGACAAGCTCTGCGCCTACCGTTGAGCCGGGGAATCCGGCTTCGCCAGTTAGGGTCGGTGCCTTGTCCCTGCCCAAGGCTTCGCGTCCGCCAACTTTGGCAGAGACAAGCTCTGCGACTACCGTTGGAAGGAACAAACCCGATTCGGCACCAAGTTCAGCAGCCTGTCCCGGATATATCAGATCTACGCACCCATGATGTTGTAGCCACCGTCGACGAAGATGACATCACCGGTCATCCCGGCGGAGGCATCGCTGGCGAGGAAAACGGCCGTGCTGGCAACGTGCTCGGGACCGTAGATTTTACCGAGTGGTGATTTGTCGACCGCGGCCTGCTGCATCGCCGAGAATCCCGGGATCCCGCGGGCCGAGGCGGTTTTGATCGGTCCGGCGGAAATCGCGTTGACGCGGATGCCGTCGGCACCGAGGTCGGCCGCCAAATAACGGACCGTTGCCTCCAGCGCTGCCTTGGCAACACCCATCACGTTGTATTGCGGGAAGACTCGATCGGAACCGAGATAGGTCAGCGTCAGAATACTTCCGCCAGCACCCATGATCGGTGTCAGTTCACGCGCCACAGCGATCAGCGAGTAGACGCTGACTTCGTGTGCGGTCCGGAAACCCTCTCGGGTTGTCTGGCGAAAAGGATTCTTCAACTCCTCGGCCGGTGCAAAGGCGATACTGTGGACGAGGGTATCGATCGTTCCGTAGTCTGCTTTCAGGGATTCGCGGAGTTGGGCGATTTCCTCATCGGTGTTGACATTGCAGACGAAGGTTTTCATTCCGGGAACGGTAGCGGCAAGTTGTTCCGCGTTCTTCTTCGCGCGATCGTCGATATAGGTGATCGCGACCTGCGCTCCATTTTCGGCCAGCGCCTTGGCGATTTGCCAGGCGATACTCCACTGGTTCTGAACACCCATGACAACGGCAGTCTTTCCTTCGAGAATCGTGCTTGTGCTCATTGCGGGAACCTCCTGATTCGGCCACAGGGGGCCGATATTGCTGGGGACCGCTCGCACCGCTTCCGGCCTCCCTTTCGGGCACCGGGCGTTGCGTTCGGATCACCATGACGTCGATTTCTGGTGCATCATACCGAAATCGCGGGTTCCGCGTTCACATTCCGAACCTGAAAGGACCATCATCGAATGGCAGACCAGCAGCAACTCGTTCCCGTATTCGACGGCCACAACGACACCGTAATGGAACTGTTACGTGGCGAGCGAACATTTTACGACCGCAGCGAAACCGGGCACCTCGATCGGGTGAAGGCGGCCGAGGGTGGAATGGTCGGCGGATTCTTCGCGATTTTCGTGCCCGATGCCGAGACCGCGAGGGTAGGTAAACCGGAGCTCGATCTTCATGCGATGGTTGGCCAGGGCGTCGAGGGAGTGCAGCTTTCGGGACCGGATGGCCCGTCGCAGGCGTTCTCGCTCCAGTACACCGTGGCCGCGATTTCGACGTTGCTCCGGGTCGAGAGTGGATTCGGTTTGCCCGATGGAACCGAGCTCGATGAGGATGGAGTGATCGAGACACTGCTGAGTTTTGTGACGACCGCCGAGGAACTCGAAGAAAATATCGAGAGCGGTCAGTTCAGCGCGATCCTGCATTTCGAAGGTGCAGAAATGATCGACGAGCACTTCTATGCTCTGGAAACCTTCTGGCAAACCGGGTTGCGATCACTCGGACCAGTCTGGTCACGATCCAACATCTTCGGTCACGGGGTTCCATTCGAGTTTTTCACCAGTCCGGACACAGGGCCGGGCCTGACCGATATTGGCAAGGAACTGATCACGGCCTGCAACGATCTCGGAATCATGGTCGATCTGTCGCACATGAACGAAAAGGGATTTTGGGACATCGCCGGGATTACCGACGCTCCGTTGGTGGCATCCCATTCCAACGCCTGGTCGATTTGCCAGGCAACGCGGAATCTGACAGACAAGCAGCTCGATGCGATCGCTGAAACCAATGGTGTCGTCGGATTGAACTACAACTGCGCCTTCGTCCGCCCGGATTGCAAACCGGAAAAGGACACCCCGCTCTCGATGTTCGCCGATCATGTCGACTATCTGGTCGACAAGTTGTCGATCGACGGTGTGGCCCTGGGATCGGATTTCGATGGTGCGCTGATGCCGAACGATCTCGCCGATGCCAGCATGTTGCCGAACCTGATCAACGAACTACGCGGTCGAGGCTACGACGACGCATCGCTGCGCAAGATTGGCTACCAGAACTGGGTACGAGTGCTCCGCGATACGTGGGGTCTCTGACAAGAATTCAGCTCGGGCGGCAGGCGCACAGCTCATCTTTGCCATGGTTGGCGATCGTCGAGATTCAGGTCCGGTACTGTCTCGGACCTGAACGTTGTGGATCAGGCTTCCGGTGTAGCGTCGACGAGCTCGGCGGTTGGCTCGCCCTCCTGGAAAAGTGACGGCGAGAGCAGAATCACCGGCTGATCCGTCAGGTTTTCCGCGTAGTGAATCATGCCTTCGGGTTCGACCCAGGCATCACCCGCGGTGAACGTCACCGTGACTCCCGGCCCGGCCGTTTCCTTCGTACCGTTGGCCCGCGTTATCGGCACCGTGCCGTCGGAAATCACGTGATAGGTCAAGGTCCCGGAGATCACAACTGCCATCTGGACCCCGGGGTGCTTGTGAATCGGGAGCACGGCTCCGGCAGGAATCGTATAGCGGCTGAATTCGAGAATTTCGCCCGGTGCTTCGGACGGTTCATCCGACCCCAGAACATCGCGCTCGACCGCCGAGGATACGGCCTCCGGCGTTCCCTGACTGTGTGCGTATTCCACTGTCATTGGTACCGCGAGCAATGGCAGCAGGCACGAGAAACCGATCCAGTGTCTGCGAGAAATCCCCAACGTGTGCTCCCGAAGTATGTCCGTGAACCCTCGCGGATTCTCCGTTTGTTGATCGATCAGTCCTGCTCCTCATGGTACGACGAATCCAGGGACAGGCGATCAGGTGACACCGCTGAAAAGGCTATGCCCTTGGCCGCCAACTCCCTCGCGTAGCGTGAGGGGCTTGCATTAAGCAATACCAAACGGTAATATAGCTATTAGGTTATAAAAGGAGGTGGTCGTGGATGACACATGACCGACTAAGTACCGTCTTTAGCGCACTCGCCGACCCAACCCGCCGCGCGATCCTCGCGCAACTGGCGGAAGGCGATGCCAATGTTTCGGAGCTTGCGGCTCCGTTTCAGATGTCGCAACCAGCAATCTCGAAGCACCTGAAAGTCCTCGAGCAGTCCGGATTGATTACGCGGCAACGACAGGCAACCGCCCGTCTCAGTCACCTCGAGGCAGAACCGCTTCGGGAAGCAACGGAATGGCTCTCCACCTATCGCGAGTATTGGGAAGAAAGCTACCAGCGACTGGACGATCTGCTCCAAAAGCTCGACCACAACGAATCACCCTGATCACATGCAATCAGGCAATGGAAGGAAACTCACATGGCTGGTGTTGTTATCAAGGCTGAATCAGGATCGCTCGCCGTCGACATGACTCGTGAATTCAATGCCACTCCGGCTCAGCTCCTGCGAGCCTGGACCGATCCCGATCTGCTCGTGCAGTGGCTTGGTCCGCGTCGTATGGTCATGAAGATTCAGGAGTATGACGTTCGTCACGGTGGGAAATGGCAGTACACCCACGCCGACGAGCAGGGCAATGAGTATGGATTTCAGGGTGTGTTTCACGGCGAGCCATCGGTCGAGGAGGGTTTCACCCAGACGTTCGAATTCGATGGTGCGCCCGGGCACGTCTGTCTCGAGAGCCTGACGTTCGAGGAAATCGCTCCAGGGCGAACGATCATCCACACCCATTCTGTCTACCAATCACTGGCCGACCGCGACGCCATGCTCGAAAGCGGCATGGAATATGGTGTCAACGAAGGGTACGAGCGCCTGGACGAACTGCTGGTCGCCGACAAAATCGGCTGACCGTCACCACATCAACGCTGGCCAGATGATGAAGCCGACGTTCCAGTACAGAACGTCGGCTTTGTGATGGTGACATCCACGTCGTCTTCGATTCACGAACAAGTCCGGCTTCAGGCGATCAGAATACGCTCATCGGCCAGTTCCACCTCTACGTGCAATCGGCCTCCAATTGCCTCGACATATTTGCGAAGGGTGTCGATCTGCGTATGTTCGAGATCCCCCTTTTCGATCCGGGATACTCGATTTTGACTAACGTGGAGTCGCTCAGCGAGGGCAACTCGAGTCACATCCATCGCTTTTCGAAGATCACTCAACCGATACGCTGCAACTTGCTCGAGCATACGTTTCTTCAGTGCATCCACGGCGGACCGATCGACCGGGCGCTCACGGATCAGATCTTCAAGGCTCTTTGTCACTGGTCTTTCCTCCTTCGCAATTGTTCGAGATGCTCTGAAAATCGTTGATCGGCAATCGGAACATTTACCTTGTACCAATGCTTCCATTGCCCTGATTTATCCCCTGCTACGAGAAGAATGGCACGTCGATTGGGGTCGAACGCAAAGAGCACACGCACCTCGCTACGACCAATGGATCCGAATCGTAACCCCATCATATTCTTGTGTTGAGAGCCGACCACAGAGTCGACCAGAGGCCGTCCGAGAGAAGGTCCATGCTCGTTAAGGAAGTCTAGAGCGGAATGGCCTGAGCGTAGGAACCATCATCCAACGATTCCAGCCATAGTTCGACTAGCTGAAAGTCCAAAACCCGGTACTCATTCGTGATACAACCCTTAAGCTATATCGCAAGGCCTTTCTAAAGTGGCTCTGGCCCCAAACTCGTCACATAACTATCCTCGACCATTCGATGGACAACGTAAAAACATTTGCCATTCGAATGACGGTCCAGACCGAGACGAGTTCTTCAGCTAATCAAACGAGAACACTCAATACGTGACTAAGCAGTTGAACTGGTAGTCGCCGAGGACAGCGCGACCGTTGAGTGCGGCGAGCTCGGCCAGAACGGAGATTCCGGCTATCTCGGCGCCGATCCGGTTGACGAGGTTGATCGTCGCTCGCACAGTGCCACCGGTTGCCAGCAGATCGTCGACGATCAGGACGCGCTCCCCAGGTTTCAGCGCGTCCTGATGGATTTCGAGGATATTCGACCCGTATTCCAGCGCGTATTCCTCGGAGAAGGTTGCCGCCGGCAGTTTACCGGGTTTGCGAACAGGGACAATCCCGGCGCCGATGGCATAGGCGATCGGTGTGCCGAAGATGAACCCGCGACTCTCGATGATGATGACGTGATCGATGTCACTGAACGGCTCGATCATCGCGTCGACCGATTCGTGAAAGAGGCTGGCGTTGCTCAGGAGTGGCGTGATGTCGCGGAACATGATGCCTGGCTGCGGAAAGTCGGGGATGTCGCGAATCTGTCGTTTCAATCGGGCTTCGAGGCTGACGATGTTGGATGTCGTGGGCATGGACATATCCGATTCCGGTGATGCCGCGCGCTCAATCCAGCGCCGCGTGCAGTGTATCCCGAGCGGAAGCTCTTGACTCGATTATGCATCCGCGCAACCCTTCCCGAAACTGACACTATTGACCAGTTGGATCCAGCAAACACAATTGCGAAAGGTAGTCATGGCCGCCATAACCTCTGCTCCAGTTCGCACGACTCCATTTCCGGTTTGGCCGCAGTTCGGACCGGAGGAACTCGAGGGTCTGTCGCAGGTGCTCGAAAGCGGCATCTGGTCTGACGCGTATGGGCCGGCAGTTGAAGCGGTGCAAACTGCCTATGCCGACTTCACCGGGGCAGCCCATGCGATCGGCGTGACCAATGGCACGGTTGCGATCGTCCTCGCTCTGCGTGCGCTCGGAATCGGTGCCGGCGACGAGGTGATTGTTCCGCCATACACCTTTCTGGCAACGGCAACTGCCGTGCTGGAAGTCAATGCGCTGCCGATCTTTGCCGATATCGATGCCGGAACCTGGTGTCTCGATCCCGACGCGGTCGAAGCGGCCATCACACCTCGAACACGCGCGATCATTCCGGTTCATCTGGCGGGTCATCCTGCCGACCTCGATCGGTTGCAGGCGATCGCCACGCGCCACGGTCTCGCCCTGATCGAGGATTGTGCCCACGCCCACGGGTCTGTCTGGAAAGACAAACCGGTCGGCGCCATCGGCGATATCGGCACATGGTCATTCCAGGCGTCGAAGAACCTGACGGCCGGGGAAGGAGGCATGGTCACGACCAACAGTGCCGAGCTCGCCGAAACACTTGGATCGCTGCGCAACTGCGGTCGCCGGAAGGGCGGACCGTGGTATGCCCATCACATCATGAGTGGAAATTTCCGCCTGACGGAATGGCAAAGCACGATCCTGCTCCATCAATTGCGACGGTATCCAGATCAGTTGGCCCGGCGCGATGCCAATGGCCGCTACCTGAATGCGCAGTTGGCCAACATCGAAGGCATCACGCCGCTGACGCGCGATCCTCGCACCACGATGCACGCGTACCATCTCTATCAGTTTCGCTACAGTCCGGAAGGTTTTGGCGGCATGAGCAAAGCCGGGTTCGTGTCCCGCATGCAGGCAGAGGGAATTCCCGTGAGTGCCGGGTATCCGCATCCGCTGTATCGCCAGCCGCTGTTTACGGATCTGGCCTTCGACACCAAGGCGACTGGCTACGATCCAGACTATGCGCCGACCCGTTTTGCCGACCTCCATTTGCCAAACTGCGAATCGGCCTGCATTGATGGAGTCTGGATTCAGCAGAATGTACTTTTGGCCGACCAGGCGGATATGGAGGATATCGTCACGGCAATGCACAAGGTTCAGGCGTCGGCTCGATAGTCTGGCCCAGCCAGTCATCTGAAATGACACAACGAACGAGCGTCCACCATAGACGCCCGTTCGTTCCCGCAAATTGTGGAATGCCTCGCCAATGATCTAGATGAAGGTGACGAACTCGGAAGCGATCCAGCCCTGTTGACCGGATTGATCGTCGAGGGTGACGTTGATCCACTGATAACCATCGCCGGCGGTGAAACCACCAGTAATGAGTGATGCAGTGTCCCCGGTCGAAACCGTTGCCAGAACGCTGCCGCTCAGTGTTGGCTCGTCCCGCAGGTTGACCGGTCCGTCGGAAATTTCGACCGATCCGGAGACATCGCCGCCACCGGAAGCGCTCAGGAACATTTCGGCAAGCCAGCCGGTCGCTCCATCGTCGTCGAGGGAAACCTGATGCCACACCAGATCATCGGCCGTGGTTGGGTTGAGTGAAATGATCGTGCCAGTGGTTCCGAACGTGTAGGTCTCGATAATGCCAGTGTTGACACCCGGATCGTTGCGCAGATTCAGCAGATCGGTGTTGATCGAGACTGCGGCACCGGTTTCGAAACCAGGAGTCGCCGGTTGCGAATCGGAAAGGACAATATCGGCCATCCAGCCAATCTCGGTTTCGGTGGAAACAGGATGCCAGGTGTAGCCGTCGGCGTCGACACTGTCGCCGGTAACGGTGACCGCCTGTCCAATCGGGAGCATGGCGACGATGGCGGAAACGAATCCGGCAGTGTCACGGAGATTGGCATCGGCAACCGAAACAAATTTGGTCGAGGACGTCTCGCCCGCCGGTGTTCCAGGTTCGGTTTCGGCGTCGGGCATACTGAGATACCTGGAATCGACGAAGCCCTGATTCGAGGACGCGACGACCGTGACGAAAATCCAGTTGATACCGTCGGTGGCAATCCGTTGTGAGGAGTCGATCATCACTGGTGTGCCGAGTGGCAGGGATTCAATGATGTCGAACGAGAGTCCGGCACCCGATCGCAGGTTCAGGATGTCGGTGTTGACGGTACGATCGTCGTCTGTTTGCGCAATCGCAATTGGAGACGCCTTGGTCAGCATCATTGCGCCGGCCGACGCGCCAAGAACCAGTCGAAGTGCGTGCCGTCGTGAGAAACGAGTGCTTGTCATTGTGAGTCCCCCTCTGTACCGATCCCGGGCCGATCGTTCGACACTCAGGTGCATCGGTGTTTCGCCACTGGTCTACAGCCCACACCAGAAATCAGTGACAAGTTGTCATAGTCGCCAGTATGTACCATGTGTACGTACAGTGCAAGGGGCAGTAAATATTGAACGCTTTCAGGGCGAATGAAGGCCTGGTTATCGGTCTTCCTGCAGATGGGAAATCAGCAGGCGGGAACACATCGATGGATCTTGCGTGATGACGCAATCCGGGAAAGCAGTCGAGTTCACGAGGAATGGCGTGGTCCGTGGTCTGCGCACCACCGTCCCGGTCAGTCTCGGTGTTGCAACCTACGGAGCAGTGTTCGGAGCGTTGGCAAATCAGACTGGAGTTTCTTTTTCGGAGAATGCATTGATGAATGTCATCGTCTTCGCCGGAGCATCGGAAACGGCCGCCCTTGACATCTGGTCATACCCATTGCCAGTGCTGTCCATCGTGTTCACGGTCTTTCTGATCAACTTGCGCCTGATATTGCTCGGTGCATCCGTGCGGCCATGGCTGGCCGGGATGAAGCCGTGGCATGTCTATCCGATGTTGCATCTGATGAACGACGAGGGATGGTCGGTCGCCATGAATATGCGACGCCGTGGCGAACGTGACGCCGGGGTGTTCCTCGGATGCAATCTGGCGGTGGCGATTGCCTGGGTGGCATCGACCGTGGCTGGCCACATTATTGGCAGTCAGATCGGCGATCCGGCGGCATACGGTCTCGACTTCGCGTTCACGTTGGTATTTGCGGCGATGCTGTTCGGCAGTTACAAGGAACGGTTCGATCTCTTCCCCTGGGCCGTTGCCGGGTTTGCGGCCTGGATCGGCTATCTCGTGCTTCCCGGAACCTGGTATGTCGTTTGCGGTGGCTTGGCGGGGTGTCTGGCTGCGGCCCGTTTCGCACCGCTTCCGGAAGAGACATCGTGAACAGTAGTGCCCTGCTGACGATTGTCCTGATGGCAATCGTCACTTACCTGCTTCGCGCCAGCGGCTACTGGCTGGTCGGTCGCTTCACCTTGTCGCCGCGGCTCGAGGCAGCGCTGACGTACTTGCCGGGCGCCGTCCTGACGGCATTGGTCATTCCGGCGATCATCGACGAACCGGTTCCGGGAATTCCGGCCCTTCTGGTCACCGCAATCGTCATGCGCCGAACGGGGAACCTCTTCCTCGCCCTGGCTGGCGGCGTGATCATGGTCTGGGCGATGCGGCAAGTGATTGGATGACCAGCTCTCACGTGTCGTCAGGCTTCTGCGTTCAACTGGGCAGGACGTGTGTCCTGATGGAACGGAGCCATGATGATTGCCAGAATCTGGGTCGGGGTGACACCGGCCGACAGGACCGATGCCTATCTCGCTTATCTTCAGAAGACGGGTCTCGCTGAATATGCCACCGTGAAGGGACATCGCGCGACATTTGTCCTGCGCCAGATCAAGGACGACCGCGCGACATTCACGATCGTTACGCACTGGGATTCGATGGATGCGATCGAGGCGTTCGCCGGAGAGACGCCAGAAATCGCGAAATACTATCCAGAGGACGATGACTACCTGATCGAGCGCCGACCCACGGTGGAACATCACGAGGTGATCTGGACCGACATTGCTGATCGGTGATACAGAAGGTCTGACTTACAGGACGACGGACCGGGGATTGCGTGTCCGCGGTGGTCCCCTGTTCTTTTTGGCGTGTCAACCAGCAATGATCGGCCGGTGCAGGAGCCCATAAAGGACTCTCCTACGGATAATGGCGATCAGTAATCTAGGGGATGCGGAGGGCCCAGATCGAATCGGGGAAGGTGTCGAGGAGTTCCTGCCACTCGGCGTGAGCGGATTTCGAGCTGCTGCCGTCGCGGAAGTAGGCAGCGATACCGCGCCAGTACAGGGCTTCCGCCGTCAGCGGTCCCGATGGCGATCGATCGCGCAACTCGTGCAGCAACCGGATCGACTTGTCGTATTCCTTCCAGCGCATCCCCACCAGCGCTTCGCCAATATCGAGTACATCGAGAAACTCGGCAGGCGGCAAAAAGTTCGGCGACTGGTAACGAACCTTGCCCGAACGATCCGCGAAGAGGATCGTCGGAGTCCAGAAGACTTGCCATTGCCGCGCGAACTCGCTGTTTTTCCGGAGATCGAGTTGCACCGGCACGAAGCGGGTGGCGATCGCCTCCGCGACCTGAGGTTCGACAAATGTCACCTCGACCAGCTTCTCGCAGCCACCGCAGTCGTCCTGGAAAACATCCACCAGCACCGGCTTTTTGTCGGCCCTCGCCTGTTTCGTCGCTTCCTCGAAATCCGTCAGCCAATTGATCGATACCGCAGCCTGAGACATAAATCTACCCTGCCTGTCATAAGCGTTCTGTCATTGGTTTTAGGATACACCCGGCCGCTGAGCGAAACCTCACGGCATCGGAATCCCCGGTACAATGACCTCGGCACCACGTGCAGCGGCGTTTGCGATTTCCTGAAACTCTGAGGTTCTTTCTCGATGGCGGAGACAACAACCCCAACCCATCTCACTCCGACGGGCCAGATCAGTGCGCCCGAATTCGCCAGAGCCCAGGGGATTAACCCGGTCGACTATCTGCGTCGCCGTGGCTTTATCTACGACATCACGGACGAGGAAGGTCTGCGCCGGGCCTTCGACAACGGACCACTCACCTACTATCAGGGATTCGATCCGACCGGTCGTTCGCTGCACGCCGGTCACATGGCGGGGATCATGCTGCTCGCAAATCTCCAGCGTCTCGGTCATCAGCCGATTGCGCTTGGTGGCGGCGGTACGGCGATGGTCGGCGACCCCAGTGGTCGCACGTCCTCCCGCGAACTGATCACCGAGGATGTGCTGGCCAGTAACCTGAACGGCATCATGGTGCAGCTGGGCAAGTACCTTGACTTCGAGGGGGGGCGCTTTGGCGACAATCCGGCAGCAATGCTTATCAACAACGCCGACTGGTTGCTGCAACTGCAATACCTCCCGTTTCTGCGCGATATCGGACGGCACTTCAACGTCAACGATATGCTCAATGCCGAAACCTACAAGACGCGCCTGGAGACAACCGGTCTCAATTTCGTCGAGTTCAACTATCGTATCGTACAGGCGTACGACTTTCTCCATCTCTTTCGAACATTGAATTGCCAGTTGCAACTGGGTGGCTCGGATCAATGGGGGAATATCGTAGCCGGGGTCGAACTGATTCGGAAAGCCGATGCGGCCAGGGCGTTTGCCATGGTGACGCCGTTGATCACCACCTCGACCGGCGAAAAGATGGGCAAAACCGGTAGCGGAGTTCGGGTCTGGCTCGATCCCGA
>JBBJOX010000028.1:14278-15893 GCA_037724245.1 Thermomicrobiales bacterium
CGAACAGTTTTCTCAGTACGATTACTACCAATTCTGGATCAACACCGACGACACTCAGGTCGAAACGTACCTGCGGCGCTTCACCTTCATGCTCGATGATTACATCGACGAACTCATCTCGGTTCAGGGAGAGGCGCTGCGCACTGCGAAGCGGATTCTCGCCTATGAAGCGACGGCTTTGGCACATGGCAACAATGCAGCGGATCAGGCCGATGCAGCAGCGAAATCGCTGTTTGCACGGGGGCAGGGTCCGAACGCCGACGATGCTGCGTTACCAACAACCGTAATTACGGAGTTCGAGCGCGATGGTGAACCACTGAAATTGGCCGACGCCTTCATCGAATCCGGGCTCGTCAAGTCGCGAGGCGAGGCGAGACGGTTGGCCCAGTCCAACGGTCTCTCGGTCGATGAGATCAAAGTCAGCGATGTCGATGTGACATTGCAGACTGCAATCGGTGATCGAACAGCCGTGCTGCTGCGAAGTGGAAAAAAGAACTTCAGGCGTGTTGTGTTTACCCAACCTGAAGAGTAGGGTCCGGGCTGAGCCTGTCCTGAGCTTGCGAAGGATCCCTGACCGAGGTGGGCCGACAAGTAGCTCTGCTAGAGAACAATGGATGACATCCGCTACATCGCAAGCGATTTTCTATTGGCTCTGCGCTCACCGTGAATCGTAAAAAGCGGGTATGGCCACCAGAGTCATAACCGAACTCCAACGCTGAATGTAGTATTTCGGGAAGGGATCATTCTGTGAAGTATCGTCGTGTGCTGATCAAACTGAGCGGTGGAGCCTTGTCCGGTGCGAGCGAGTGGGGATTCGAACGCGAAGCCGTCGATCAGCTCGCCGACGAAGTCCTGACGCTGACCCGCGAAGGCGTGCAGGTGTCGATCATGATTGGTGGCGGCAACATCTTCCGGGGGAGATTGGCTGATCAGTGGGGCATCGAGCGGGCTGAAGCTGACAACATCGGCATGATGGCGACAATCGTCAACAGCCTGATCCTGCGTGGTGCATTGTCTGCGCGCGGCGAATCGGAAGTTCGTGTCATGTCGGCGATTCCGATGGCCTCGATCACCGAGCCATACATTCGCCTGCGCGCGATCAAGCACCTCGAGAAGGGCTACGTCGTCGTCTTCGCCGGGGGAACCGGTCAGCCGTTTGTGACGACCGACTATCCAGCGGTACAGCGCGCGATCGAGACGCGATCGGAGGTGATTCTGGCTGCGAAACGTGGTGCGAACGGTGTTTACACAGCGGATCCAAACATCGATCCGTCAGCGCGACGTTTCCGGACGGTACCGTACAACGATGTTCTGAGCCGCGGACTGAACGTGATGGATCAATCCGCGTTCATCCTCGCGCGCGATCACGATCTGCCGATCCACGTATTTGATGCGAACGAACCCGGCGCCCTGTACCAGGCCTGCCGCGGCGACGACATCGGCACCTACATCTCCAGCGACGTCGCCATGGAACTGGTCTGAATGAGTTAGTTAAAAAAGACCGAATTCCCTGCCCGGTTCATTTGATCGTCTTTGCGATATATTGAACGTGGGTCAAACGACAATTAGAAAAGCCAGGTGACATCGTGAGGCGCTGAAATGAAATCTCAGATTG
>JBBJOX010000029.1:0-2034 GCA_037724245.1 Thermomicrobiales bacterium
GATTCTCCGAGGTGGTGCTGGAAGAGGCCGTCTGGGCGCGGTTCGTTCGGGTGACGTATCTGGTTCCAGCTGATCCGGACGGTGACGCGGCAGCCCGATACGTCTATCTTCCCAACACGGTGATGGTTTTCGAACGTGCCGTATCGGATGAGTACCGGTCGATCGTCGGGGAATGGGGCGCCACCAGCAGCGAGGCGATCTACGAGCGCTTGCTTCCGGAGGCGGTGCTGGAACTGGACACCGACGCCGGGAACGATCAGGTGTCGGCGACCTTGCTGCCGCTGGGAACAACGATCACGAATACGGCCTGGGTGGAGCAGGATGTCGACTGGTATCAGGTCGATGCGCCTGCGGACGCCGGAAACCTTGAGTTCACGCTGAGCGGAGTGCCATCGGTGGAGGTGGCGGTCGATCTCTTTGATGCAGGCGGAAATCCGGTCGATCTGCGTTTCAGAGAGGACACGGGCGAGGCGGAGGTGTTCGTAGCGGAGGTTCTTGCCGGGGGATCGTATTTCCTGCGGGTAACGGAGCCACCATCGAATGTCATTTTCGCGTTCGATACGAGTGGCAGTATTGGGCCGTTTTCCTCGACGGTCTACCAGGCGCTGGGACAGTACACGGCGGATATCCAACCAGGGCAGGAAGTGGTGAATATTGTGCCGTTTGGGCGCGATGTGTTGCTGGCGGACTGGAGCGGCGAACCGTATTTCCTGCAATCGGCGATCACGAACTATCCGAGGATGGAGGGATCGAGTGATGCCGACGGTGCGCTGCTGACATCTCTGACGGCGTTGGAAACGCAGAGCGGATCGCGGGTGGTGGTCCTGATTACGGATAACGAAACGAGTCCGTCGCCGGATCAGCTGTCGCAGGAGTGGCTACGGCTGGAGCAGGTGAAGCCGCGGATTTTCAGCATTCATATTTCCGGGACCGAGGAGAGTTTCTATCAACAGGATGTGATGCAGGATTGGTCGCTGGTGAACGACGGCCAGTATGTGTATGTGCAGAATCAGGGAGAAATGGACGTCGCGTTCGATCGGGCGGCTACGGTGTTGCGTCGTCCGGCGATCTATTCACTAACAGTGCAGGCCACGGCGCCAATGCCGACACCGACTCCAGAACCGACGAATACCCCGGAACCGACAGCCACGGCAGAACCGACACAAACGCCGGAACCAACGGTGGTGCCGCTCGCCGATGGCAGCCTGTTGGTAGCCGCGCCCGAGGTGGTGACCGGCGACACGCTCCCGATTGCCGAAGATGTGAGCATTGCGATTATTTTCGATACGTCGGGCAGCATGTTGCAGTCACTGGATGGACAGTCCCGGGCCGCTGTGGCCAAGGAATCGCTGACGGAACTGGTGACGACGACGATTCCGCCGGGGACGAATGTCTCGCTGCGGACGTTTGGTGACGAGCCGGATTCCTGCGAGACGAGGCTGGTGGTTCCGCTCTCACCACTCGAGCCGGAATCAATGCAGCAGGTGATCGCCGATTTGCCGGTGGTGAATCTGGTGAAGACGCCGATCGGGGCATCGCTGGCCGAAGTGGGCGCCGATCTGGGGACGGCGCCGGGTCCGAAGATCGTGGTGCTGGTGACGGATGGTGAGGAGACCTGTGGCGGTGATCCGGCAGAGGAAATCCAGCGGTTGATCGATTCCGGGATTGATGTGAGGGTGAACATCGTCGGATTTGCGCTGGACGATGAGGCGCTGAAGGCCCAGTTTGCGGAGTGGGCGCAGATCGGGAATGGCCGGTATATCGATGCCGGCAATGCCGAGGAGTTGACGGCGGCGATCGCGGAGTCGGTACAGCCGACATTCGATGTTTTGAATGCCGATGGTGTGGTGGTGGTGTCGGGTCAGGTTGGTGGTGAGCCGGTGGTTGTCCCACCAGGGACCTACACAGTGATTGTGCAATCGGCGCCTGAGGTGCGGATCGACGATGTAGTCGTGGAGAGCGAGCAGGAAACGGGCGTCGTGATTGGTGGTCCGTAGATCGCGCAGGGAAGCCTGAGGAATGCGTACGCGCAGA
>JBBJOX010000029.1:2134-15822 GCA_037724245.1 Thermomicrobiales bacterium
GAATGCGTACGCGCAGACCTGCGGGTGCCCGTGAATTAAGTATGCGCAGACTCGCGGGAGCCCATAAAGGACTCCCCTACGAGTAGAGAGTGTCGTCAGGATGGTGCTCGTCGTTCGAAGTAGAGATCGAGGGCGGAGATCAGGTCGCGGAGCGGTTCGTTCGGTTCGGGTTTGTCCTCGACGTATTCGTATTTGGAGCTTGGTGGAACCTTTCGCTCGTAGGCGGAAACTGCGGTCAGGGTCTGTTCGCGGGTGAATGGTGTCCCTTCGAAGGTCTTGCCAACGGCGCGAATGCGAATCTGGTAGACGCCGGTTGCGGAAGTGTCGAAGGTACCGACGTACTCCTCGCCCTTGTGCGAAAGCGGGGTAGTGAATGTGTTGAAGTCGGGTTGGGTGATTTCGGCCCAGACGGTGGCTCGATCTCCGACGTGAACGTCGTACTCGCGCAACGTGGCGACGAGCTTGATTGATGAACCGGGTTCGTAGTTGAACTGATATGCGTTGGCGTGGAACACGAGATTCGAATACGTGTGCACCACGACATCGTAGGGGAGTCGTCCATTCTCGAAATATCCCCAGAGTTTTTCGATGCTCGGATGGCTTCTGCTGAGACCAAGCACCACGTGCCAGGTGCCGGGGTGCGTGCCTATCTCGTTGGCAGGATCGAGCGGGAATGAGGTTCGGTAGAAGCTGATGCCGGGCCGATCGATCTTTTGTCCGGTGCCGATACCCTGGATTGTGGCGGCGTCGAAGCGCTGACCGTCGGGCGATTCGAGTTCGTAGGTCAGGAGATCCGGGATCGGGCAGAGGACGATGCCATCAAGCCCGTAATCGGTCTCACTGATGGAGAAGGGAATACGGTGCTCCTCGCCGACGCCGATATCGCCATGCGGATCGAGGACGACATTGGCACTGGTGATGCCGGCAAGGATCTGCAGGAAGTACTTGGTGAGCAGGGTGCGCTGATCGGTGGTCAGGCTTCCGGTGATCAGGAGGTATCCGCTATTGGCCTGAGTCAGGGTGTTGAGGGCAGCGACACTGATGTTGTATGGAAGACCGAGACCAATCGCAAAGGTGTTGGCCGAGATCGAACCGGAAACATCGGCCAGCATCGGTGGAACGTTTTCGATGCCATCGGAGAGGACGATCATCGCCTGCACGGCGTAGGGTGGGCTGGCAGCTGCAGCGCCGTCATCGAGGGTGCTGCGGCCTTCCTCCACGCCGCCGCCGATCGAGGTGTTACCGGCGGGATCGAGTCCGGAACCGGTGATGTGCCCGATGGCGGTGGTGCGGCCGGAACCAGTGATCAGGGCACCGACATCCTCGACATCCATCAGACGTTGCACGGTGTGATCGAAGCGGACGATGCCGATTCCGTCGCCGGGCAGCATGGTGTCGACGAAGATTTGCGCTGATTCGCGCAGTTTGCCGACTTTTGTGGTGCCATCACCGGCGTCTTCCTGCATGCTGCCGGATCGATCGAGGACGAGGACGACTTCGGTGCGGGGTCGGGCGACGGTATTGGCGGTGATCGGAATCGTCCACGTTTGCCCGGTCTGGTCGCAGGTGACATCGACACTGCCGGAGGATGTGGCGCCGGCGGTTGTCGATGTATAGGAAATCCAGATGCGGGCGGTATCGACGGCGGTGTAGGCACCGGACGTTGCGTCGCTTGCTGGACCGAAGGGGAGTCCGAATCCACCGGTCGGACCGCTGGTGATGCTGAAGGAGAGGGTACGGCAGGCGATGACTTCCAAGGCAACGGCCCGGTAGTTGGTGACGCCAATGCCGCCAACGCCTTCGGGGACATCGGTAAAGGCAAGGCTGGGTGAGATCAGGCTCAGCGATTCAGCTGGTTGGAACATGGCCAGAGCGGTGCGGATGACGCGCGTGCACACAGTGCAGAAGGGGCTGTAATCCCGCATGTAGCAAACCGCGGCGGGTCGGTAGACACCGCAGCTTGAATACAAACCACCCTCGAAGGCACCGGTTACACCGCCGGCTGCCGGAGTGGCAGGGGCCACGCAGCCGCAGGTACTGCCAGCGTTGCAAGCGGACGGCATAGGGGTTGTGGCGAGGACCAGATCACGCCATTTGTTGGTCGCGCGATTTGGATCGATGGTCACATTGGGACGGGGTGGTTCGGACGCCGGGGCAGCGCTGGTACCTTCGTATTCGTCTGCAAGATCGAAGGCCGTGTGTCCTATTTCATGAATCGCGATTTCGGCAGCTTGTGTATTCGTCGAGCAGACCGCGATTTCGCCACCGGAACCTCCGTATTTGGCGGAATTGACGAGTACCAGCGTGACGTGCATGAGCGGAACGGCGCCGCGCGCAACACTCTGGGCGAGGACATGGTCGGAGGTCAACAGGCGATCGAGATGAACGGTGCCCCAGGGTGAACAGAAGGTCGAATCGAAGTAAGTCGCCGGAGTGGCCCCGGTACCACCGGCGCAGGTGGTGGGATCGTCGGCTCCGCTATCGGTGGATGTCACATCAACCCGGTGAACGTTGATGCCGCACCAGAGATCGTTGTACGGGGGTGTCAGCCTGATCCGGTCGACGAATGCCTGGCAATCGGTATGGTACCGGGGAAGTTCGGATGCCTGGTAGCCATCACCGACGATGACCAGATTCCAGCGAATCGAATCGGAGCCGTGGTCGACGATTTTGGTCACTCCGCCGACGGAGCCATCGGACGCGGTCATTCTGCCGTCTCCTTGCCCTGGCTGTTGGGCAGGTCGAGATCGAAGCGGGCGATTTCCGCAGCAGCAGACGTCCGATTTGCAGGCGAGTTGTCATTGGAAACAAGGGACACCGTGGTCGCATCGGTGGCGGCTGGAATGAGAACCTCGAACTGGCCGGAACCGACCTCGCGCTCGAACTGCTCGATGCGACCATCGGGGGAATGGTGTTCGGCGAAGCGATGGAAGGGATCGTGGAGGGAACGTACCGCGACTTTCTCACCCTTGCTGTCGAGCAGTTCGAGCCAGGTACCACCGTTGACACCGGCAACGGGAGGATCGCCGTAGGAAGGAGGTGCGATCATACGGAGTCGTTGCTGTGAAACGAGTTCGATAGAATCGCCGCCATCGAAACGGAATGTCAGGCGTAGAGATTCTCGCGGATACGCGGGGTCAGGTCGGGACGATGAGTACGGGTCGTTCATTCAGCTGGGTCCTTTCTCGCGACTACGGACGGTTGGCAGGTTGTGAATCCACACCGGTTATCTGCCATAGACAAATAATGCGCTGTGCGAGTGGTCAAGCTAATGAGTAAAAGTACGCATTTCTTTAGAGCCAACTGGCCCGATACAGGCAGTTTTGCTACGTAGTTTGGTACCGATGGACTGGTGTAGCAGATCGCCGGACGAGCAGTACAATCACCGCCGCCAGTGACAGACGCGATGGAAGAGGAACGCGAGACCGCCGACGCCCAGGGCGGCACTGGAGATCGGCAGGATGTGCTTCGCGATCAGGTCCGGCAGGAAGATGTCCGATACCTGGCCGTGCTCGGCGCCCAGATCCTCGACCATGATGGTGAGCGGGCATCGGCGGCGATTCAGGGTCAGGATGACTCCCTCGCCCGCGATGGCGACGCTGCGGTCCTGCGGGATACACGGTCGCGAACGCCGGCGTAGGTCACATCGAGAACGCAGCCGAGGAGGATTAGGAAGATCGCGGTGTGGCCGACCTTGATGGTCGTGATGGCCTGCGGCACGAGTCGGTGAGCAACGACCCAGGCCCGGAACCGTTGGTGATCGTCTTCGCCCATCGACTGTTCTCCTGTCCCGGCAGATTTCGGTCATTGATCCAGATGCTTCGAGAGATTGGGCCGGTGTAATCGCGTTGGGTTCTACCCACGTCTCACCACTGCCCGATGGATGTCAGGGTAGCGGTGCCCTTGTCACAACACCGTTGCAACTCGCCAATCACCGTGGCAGAGACGTGCCAGATGGGGCCACGCCATCGACCTGGCACGCCGTTGCAACGGCCTCTGCGAAATCGCTTTCTGCTGTGGCGCTCCTGCACCGGGATTGGTTGATGCGGTGACTCATGATGTGCAGCCTTTTCTTCAAGTGCCTGGACAGGTGCAGGCAAGAGGATTGGTCTGGATGCGTGGTCGTCGATGATGAGCTGACCATTTGGAGGGAAGGCGATTGTTGCCTTCATTGTGATGGCTATGTTTCCCCCATTTTGCCTGGGGCGCCTCGACATCTCGGTGCAGGTAGCCTATGTTCCCAGCATCTCGCGGGAATCGCTTCAGGCGCGTCGACCTCTACACGGGCGCGGCCCCGGGACAGTAACAAATCAGGATGGAGGAACGATCCATGTCGGACATGGTAAGGAGTCAATATTGACGCCCGCCTACGTCAGCGCTGAGGAGGCGGTCAGGCTCATCCAGCCGGGTGACCGCGTCTATCTCCACGAGGTGGCGATGACGCCGCATGAGCTTGTGGACGCGCTGGTGCGACGGGCCGGAGAACTTTCCGACGTCGAGACGATTTCGCTCCATACGGAAGGGCCGGCCCCGCAGGTTGCGCCCGCGCTCGCAGGGCGGATCCGGCACAACGCACTTTTCGCCGGGGCCAATGTGCGCGCCGCGATCAATGAGGGGTGGGCAGACTACACGCCCGTTTTCCTTTCGGATGTTCCTGGGCTTTTTGCCGACGGGACGTTCCCGCTGGATGTCGCACTCCTGCAGGTTTCGCCACCGGATCGCCACGGGTTCTGCCGGCTTGGCGTTTCAGTTGCCTGCGCCCGGGCCGCGGCAGATCATGCACGCGTGGTGATCGGGCTGGTGAATCCTCGCGTCCCCCTGACTCTCGGCAATTCCGCGGTCCATCTCAGCCGATTCGCGGCGCTGGTCGAAACGGATCGGCCCTTGCCCGTGGTCGAGCCGCGACCGGTTGGCGATATAGAGCAACGGATCGGCGAGCAGGTCGCCCGGCTCGTCGAGGATCGGGCGACGCTGCAGATGGGGATCGGGGCGATCCCGGATGCCGTCCTCTCGTGTCTCACCGACCGGAGCGATCTTGGCGTGCATACCGAAATGTTTTCAGACAGCCTCGTCGACCTCGTCGAAGCCGGGGTGATCACCAACCGCTACAAAAACACCTGGCGCGGACGGGTCGTCACCTCGTTTGCCTATGGCAGCCAGCGTCTCTACGATTTCGTCGACGGTAATCCGTTCGTCGAGTTCCATTCGTCCGACATTGTGAACGACACGCGCGAGATCCGGCGGATCGAGCGGATGGTGGCGATCAATTCTGCGCTCGAAATCGATCTCACCGGTCAGGTGGTCGCCGATTCGATCGGGGAGATGATCTACAGCGGTATCGGTGGGCAGATGGATTTCATTCGGGGGGCACGTCTCTCCCCGGGCGGCAAGGCGATCATCGCGTTGCCGGCTACCGCGAAGGGTGGCACGCTCTCCCGAATCGTGTCCACGATCAAATCCGGGGCGGGGGTGGTGACGACGCGCGGTCACGTCCAGTACGTCGCCACTGAATACGGCGTGGTCGATCTGGCGGGTCAGAGCCTGCGCAAACGAGCCGACCTCCTGATATCGATCGCCCATCCGGATGTACGTCCGGACCTCCGGACAGCGTCGGTGGCCCGGCACTTCTCTCTGCCTTCAAGCCTTTGAGCAACTGACCCTCCATACACTCCACGTTTCAACGTTGGTCAGGCCATGTTTCACGGGGCCGGTCAGGTGACGGGGCCGGAGGTGTCGACGTGGAGGTGGTCGCCGCTGTCGATGATGTCGCGGAGGGCGTGGATGGTTCGCCAGAGATCGTGCCAGGTGGTGTAGAGGGCGATCGGGGCGATGCGGATGACGTTCGGTTGGCGGAAATCAACGATCATGCCGCGGTTTCTGAGGGCGATTGCGATCCGGGCGGCATCGTCGTGTTCGACCGAAACGTGGCCACCACGCCGTGAGTGATCGAGCGGGGTTCCGATTCTGTAGATGTAGGGATCGATGGTCAGCCCGGTGGCTTCGATGAGATCGATGATGAAATCGGTCTGGGCGAGTGACTTGGTGCGGATGGCATCGATCCCGGCTTCTTCGGTGATGCTCAGGGAGCCGAGCAGGGCCGAGGTCGAGAGCAGGGGAACGGTGCTGATCTGCCAGGCCCCGGCTCCGGCGGCACCCTCCCAGTGGTGGGCCATATCGAACTGCTTGTCCTTGCGATAGCCCCACCAGCCGGCAAGGGCGGGCAGGCGATCGAAGTGACGCGGATTGACATAGAGGGCACCAACAGCACCCGGACCGGCGTTCAGGTATTTGTAGGAACACCAGATCGCGAAATCGATATCCCATTCGTCGTAGGCATGAGGCAGGGCACCGACGGAATGTGCGGCGTCGACGCCGATGAGGACGCCATGCTCGTGCGCGGCAGCGGCGAGACGACCAATATCGAGGAGTTGGCCGGAGCGGTAGAGGACGGTCGGCACCATCAGCAGGGCGACATCGGGAGAGAGGGCGGCGATGAGATCGGCTTCGTCGATGGTGCGACCGTCGTGACTCTCGACGAGGATCAGATCGGTGTCGGGATTTCCGCCGCGGAGGCGAATCTGGCTTTGCAGGGCGTAGACATCGGACGGAAAGTCGAGGCTGGTGGCGACGATTTTCGAGCGGGTGCCTGCGGGTGTGTAGAAGGTAGCCAGCATCTGGTGGAGGTTGACGGTGGTGGTGCCGGTGACGATCACGGATTCGGCTTTGGCGCCGACGAGGGCGGCCATGCGCCGACCGAGTGATTCGCCAAGGGTGAACCAGGGTGGATCGGCGTTCATCCAGCCGTGGATGCCGTGCGTTTTCCAGGCTTTGAGGGCACGGAGGACGGCAATTTCGGAATCACGGGAGAGCAACCCGAGCGAGTTGCCATCGAGGTAGATGGTGTCGGGCTGGACAAAGAATCGATCGCGGAAGACCGCGAGAGGGTCGGTAGCATCGCATTCGATGGCGTAGGCTTCGGACTCGACTGACAGAGTGGGCATTTGGGCGTGACCTCGGAGGAGTTAGGGTCGATTGGGTCGGGATTACCCGATTGTCGTAGTCTGCCAGAAGCGGCGGGGTGCGGCGAGAGTTTGCCCAGAGTTGTTCACCAGCGGGGTAGCGGATTCAGAAAGGGTTTGCGATTGTGGCAGGTGTTCGGGTGGTCATATTCCGTGACGATGGAAAGATCTGCTGCGTGCGGCACGGGTACGGCGTGCGCGACTGGAATGTTCCTGGTGGCGGGATCGATCAAGGAGAATCGGTGCTGGATGCGGCGAATCGAGAGGTGCTCGAGGAGACAAATCAGCGGATCAGGATCGATGGTCTGATTGGGTTGTATTCGGTTCCAAAGAGTCGGGACCTGATGCCGCTCTTTTCGGCGTCATTGCTGTCGGCAGACACATGGACTCCCAACGACGAAATTGCGGAGATGGATTACTTTCAGTTCGGCGATTTGCCGAAGCCGATGCATCCCTGTGTGATTCGATGTCTCCGCGATGCGGCGGATGGTCGCCGTGGTGTGGTCCGGGTTTTGGGAAGTGATGGCAGTGTGAACGACGATATCGACCATGTCCATTAAGAGGAGCGGTTCGATGAACGATTTCAGGATGAAAGATGCCTACGATCTGATCGCGCCACAGTTTGCGGCGAAGTATTGGACGATGCCAGAGATGCTGGCGACGTTGGGCGAAGCGCTGCTGGCGCGGTTGCCGGAGCGGCCGCGGATACTCGATGTTGGGTGCGGTGCGGGGCGCGATATGGCGTGGCTCGAGGCGAAGGGAGCACTGGTGACGGGGACAGATCTCTCACCGGGGATGCTGGCCGAGGCAAGGACGCGGGTGGCTGGTCCGTTGCACGAGATGGATATGCGGTCGCTGGATTTTGCGGAATCCGCGTTCGATGCTATTTGGTGCAACGCGGCGTTGCTTCACATTCCGAAGACGGCGACTCCGGTCGTTTTGGAGGGGTTCCATCGAATCGTAAAGCCAGGTGGCTCCCTGGTACTCGGACTGAAGCGCGGATCGGTGGAAGGCTGGGAAGGTGGAGTATATGAGGGTGTCGAGCGGTATTTCTCCTATTTCGAGGAGGTTGAATTGGCAGATTTGGTCGTAGCGGCGGGGTTTGAAGTGGTGTCGATAGAGACTCACGTCACGGTTGGGCCAACGTGGATTCATTTGGTGGCGGAAGCGGTGTGATGGTCGGGATGCCTCTGGTTATGATCCTGATGGCAGGGATGCCGGGATCGGGGAAGAGCACGGTTGCGCGTGGGCTTGGTGCGGCATTCGACATTCCGGTGATCGACAAGGATGTGCTGCTGGGATCGCTGCTTTCGAGCGGGATCGTAGAAGATCAGGCGCAATCGGCGTCATACGATCTGCTCTTCGCGATGGCGACGGATCTGGTGGTGGGTCAGGGAGTTTCTGTGGTGCTGGATAGTCCCGGCGGTACGGTGTTCATCGTCGATTCGGCGGAACGGGTGTGTCGGAATGGCGGGGCGAAGCTGATTCCAGTCCTGTGTTCGGTCGATCGGGGTATTCGAAATGAGCGAGTGGCGTCGCGGACGCCGACGGCGGCGCAACCGATGGGGGTGAGTCGGACACCCGGGTTTGCGCGGCAGCGGTTCACTCATCTTCCAGATGATCGGATCGATCTCGATGCGACTGGTCCGGTCAACGAGGTGGTGGCGACAGCGAGCGCGAGTGTTCGGAAACGAATGGCGGATCTGGCATAAGGGATTTGTACTGTCAGACAAACCAGATCCGAGATGGCGATTCGGTCGGTGGCTTCGCCGGGGGATTCTGAGCGCAGCGAAGAATGACCTAACGGTCAGGACTGGCCGGGGATTTTCGCCGATCTCAGAAAGACGGTGCTCAGACGCGGTGGTGTTCGGCGCGGCGGCGGGCGACGATGGTGACTTCGTGGCGGTTGTGGTGAAGCTGGCGGACGAGTTCGACATCGTACCAGCGGGCCAGTGAGGTCAGCGAGCGGTTGATTGCATCGACCGGGTAGCTGGGTGAGAGTTTCAGGGTCAGGATGATCAGGCCACCGATGCGGAGCATGCGCGCGGCATCGAGCATGAGTTGGCTGGAGAGTTCCGGATCCATGCGCATGTCGTTGACGACGATGTCGAACTCGAGGCTTTCGGCGGCGAGGAACGGTCCGGCGGTTGAACGAACGTGATGAACCCCGGAATCGGTACTCAGCGATGGATGCAGATCGGCGGGATCGACCGCCCAGACTTCGAGGCCGTGCTGGCGAAGAATGCGGGTCCAGCCACCTGGGCTGGCACCGAGATCAAGGGCGCGGCCGCTTTCCGGCAAGCGAATAGGGTATTCGCGGAAGAGTTCCTCGAGTTTGAATTCGGAGCGGGAGATCTGGTTCTTGGGTTTGGCAAGGCGAACGCTGCCGCCGGGCCAATCGGAAAGGGCACTGCTGCTGGAATTGAACCCGACGGCAATGCCTTTGGCGGTCAGGACCAGTGAGAGGATGTTCTCGCGACCGGAGCGGGCAACATCGAGGTTCTGTTCGATTAGGAATGCCTGCAGGCTGCGTCGGAGTTCGTCGGGGCGGATTCGATTCGGATCGCCGGAGGACCAGACTTGCAGGGTGATGTTGCTCTGGATCGGGAGATCGGACCAGATCGACCAGGCGGCGGCAATGATTGCATCGATATCGGTTGCGTCGGCATCGGGAATGAAGCCGACCTGGCGCATGAGATGGCGAACGAAGATGAACGAAGTTGCCTGGGCGGCGTCGGCGATATCGCCAATAGAGAGGCCGGCTTCGATGATGCTACCGAGATCAGGGCCGATCTGGGCGACATGGGCCTTGGGGAACGCGCCGCGCAGTTCGGCCATCGCAGTTCCCAGATAATCTTCGGCGGCGGAAAAGAGGATTGGCGCGCTCTGAGCTGGCATGGATCTCCCATGAATGGCGGAAGGGCCGCCGATGACATGTCTGACTGCAAGGATACCCGGAGCGGGGGATGTCCGGAAATCAGCCGTCGTGGTGCCGAACTCAGCTGGAGACGGGAGGGCTGCTGGCGATCAGGTTGAGCAGGCTCTCACGCCCTTCGAGGGTCAGGCCAAGGATATTGGTTTGATCGGCGTGGTTGACGCCACCCTGTTCCAGGGCTTTCATCAGTGCGGTGTTGATGAGTCGGGCGCGGCGATCGTAATCCTGAACATCGATGAGTTCGATACCGAGGTGACGCGAGAGCCGATCGACGAGCACGTAGGAGGGCGAAACGAGTCCACGTTCAAGGCGTCCGAGATGACTGGCAGAGATAGCAACTGCCTGGGCGAGATCCTGTAACGATGTTCCATCGGCCATACGCCGTTGCTTGATAAGCCCACCAATTTGATGGCGAACCTCTGTAGATTTGGATGTACTCATACTGAACCTCTTGCTGTTTGCATGATGTGATCAGCCCTGACATCCGTCTGGACGCAGTGGGCTGCCCCGATTTCACAGCCAGCAATCATGCAGATTTCAGTGGGACATGGATACTATGACGATCCCACTGTGCCTGAGCGTTTGTAGCATTGTTACATTTCCATGGGAAAAAGGAGCAACGGCGGATGGGGATTCAGGTGGCGTTCTTTCGCGGGCTGAATGTCGGGAAAAGTACGCGGATTGCGATGCGTGATCTGATTGGTGCGTTCGAGGCGCTGGGATGCACGTCGGTTCGCAGCTATGTCCAGAGCGGCAATGTGGTGTTTGTGGCGGATGCTTCGCTGGTGAGCGGGATTGGTGAGGCGATCGAGCAGCGAATGAAATCCGGGTTTGGGGTGCGGACGTGGGTGACGCTGCGTGATCTGGATGCGATGCGGGCGATTGTGTCGAGCAATCCGTTTCTTGATCTGAATGCGCCGCCGACGTCGGTGGCGGTGGCGTTTCATCGATCGAACGTGGAGTTGGCGTTCGATGATTCGGCGTTGGCGGATCGGGTGGAGCATCGAGGATCGGAGACGTGGTTGTATCTGCCGAACGGGTTCAGTGGAACGAACTTGCCAGCGTCGTTTTTTGCGAAGCAATTGGGTGAGGCGACGACCCGGAACTGGCGGACGGTGACGAAGGTACTGGAGATGATGGAGGCCCTGGTGTGACCGGGGGATACGCGGAAGGCTGAGAATGACGGTGGAGGTGCCGGTCGTTGGGAAATTGAGTGTGGGTGGCTGATCCCTCGTGGGCTCGGAATGACGGTGGGCGTTGGAATGACGGTGGGGCGTCGGGGCCACTGCGAATGAGCGCTGACGTTTCGGAGAGCGAGACTGGTGGTCACGAGGTCCTTCATCCATCGACGGCGTACGTGCTGGCGAACGGGCTGGTCAAGCCGATGGATGAAGGATGACGGTTCGATTTTTGTCGACATCCATTCGCACGTTCAGGACAGGCTGCGGTTCGCCACCACGACCGAGCACGAACGGCCGAACGGTACACAGAGGATGGCGAAGGCAGGAGTTTTTGGGGTCAGGGGTTCAGGATGGGGGGACGTGGATTTCGGATTCGAGGATGATTTCGCGGATGGATGGGGTGGTTTGGGTGCTGATTTCGAGGAGTCGGCGGGTGGCGAGCTGGCCCATTTTGTAGGATGGCTGGACGGCGCGGATCAGGCGCGAGGCGTGGTGGTCCATGGTGTTGATGTCGTGGAAGGCGGCGACATGGATGTCGGTCTGAAGCTGCAGCCCGGCCTCGTCGATGGCGCGCAATCCGCCGATAGCGAGGCGGCTGTTGGCGAGGAGGATGGCATCGGGTGGATGCTTCATATCGAGAAGGGCGCGAACGAGCTGCACACCGCCGCTGCCGTCACCGACATCGCCGGTTTGAATCAGCTCGGGGTCGAGTGCGATGCCGGCCTGCTTGAGCGAACGCCGAAATCCCTCGAGTCGATCGGAACTGGTTTCATCGACCAGGGGTAGCCCAACGAAGGCAATGCGGCGACTGCCGCGGCGGATGAGTTCATCGGTCAGTTTCCTGGTCGCGGTTTCGCCGTCGCTGCGGACGACATCGGCGATGGATTCCTGCAAGCGGCGGTGAACGATGACGAAGTTGACATTGTGATTGCGTAACCGGGCCAGTTGTTCCTGGCTCTCCGTGGTCGGGGTCGGGACGAAAAGAACGCCACCAACGCGCCGACGGATCAGGCGTTCGATGTAGGCGGCTTCCTTTTCGGTGTCGTTATCGGTATTGCAGATGAAGACGCCGTACCCGCTGGCCCAGGCTTCGTCCTCCGCACCACGGGCGATCGAGGTCCAGAAGGAATTGGTGATATCGGGGAGAAGCAGGGCGAGCAGATCCGACTGGCGAGATCGGAGGCTGCTGGCGACCATGTTGGGGATGTAGTTGAGTTCGCGGATGGCGTCCTCGACCCTGGCCCGCGTTGCTTTTCCGACGTAGCCGGAGTTGTTGACAACGCGGGAGACGGTGATCAGAGAGACGCCGGATCGTTTCGCAATATCTTTCATCGTGACCACGATCGGGCCTCCCCATCCTGCTGCTGCCGTTCATGAACTATCAGCATACGAGGTGCGGGCGTGATGATGTCGCCCTAGACGTGCAGGACGATCCAACCGTCCTCGACCGAGACGTCGAAAGTTTCGACCGATTCGATATCGGCGACGTCGTTTTCGACGGTGACATCGTAGGAGCGAACGCGCATCTTGTGCGGGTTGTAGATGGAACGTCCGGTGGTGATGTCGAACTCCCAGCCGTGCCATGGACAGCGCAGGATTTCACCGTCGCGGGCCCAGATGTACTCGCCGGGCTGACTGGGCATGGTCATGCCCTTGATCGAGCCGAGGCAGAGCGGCGCGGCCTGGTGCGGGCAACTGTTGCGGAGGGCGAAGAAGGTCCCGGCGACGTTGAAGACGCCGATCGAGCGCCCTTCGGCGGTGACGATTTTTCTGCCGCCTGGCTCGATCTCGTTGACGGCACCAACGATGTGTTTGGCCACTGCTTACCCCGCTGCTGTCGGTTCAGGCGCGGCAGGAAGGCCGAACCACTCGCGGGCATTGTCGGAAAAGATGCGCTGATGGAGTGCTGCCGGGAGTTTCGGGAAGGCGTGCGTTGGTGAGTCGAAATCCCAGTGCGGGTAATCGCTGGCGAACATGAGGATGTGTTCGGCATCCATCATTTCGAAGATCTGGAGGAGTTGCTTCGGGTTGTCCGGGTTTTCGAGTGGCTGGCTGGAGAGGCGGACGTGATCGCGGAGGTATTCGGTTGGGGCTTTGGTGAGCCAGGGGACTTCGACGCGAAGGGCTTTCCATTCGGCATCGAGGCGCCACATCAGCGCGGGGAGCCAGGAGACGCCGCCTTCGACGAGGGTGACACCGAGACCGGGGAACTTCTCGAAGATGCCTTCGGTAAGCATGCTGACGAGGTGGGCCTGGAAACCGAGTGAGAGCAGGGTGTGCCATTCGATGTAGTGCGTGGGGTATCCAGGTCCAGGTTGGACGTTGATGCCCATGCCATCGGTACCGGGATGGATCGCGAGGCGCAGGTTATTGCGCTCGATTGCCTCGTAGATTGGGTAGTACTGACGTTGGCCGAAGGGGGCGCGCGCTCCGGAATCGGTCATCACCTGGACGAAGTGAGGATGACCTGCCCAGCGATCGATTTCGCGGGCGGCAGCGGCGGGATCGTGGATGTTGATCGTGATCGAACCCTTGAAAACGCCATCGTGGTTG
>JBBJOX010000030.1:0-6501 GCA_037724245.1 Thermomicrobiales bacterium
GGTGACTTGCTGCAGCGTGATAAGCGTTCCGAGGTAATCGGCGAGGCGGATGTCAGGGTGGTAGGCGTTCGCTTCCGTGGTCTCGTCGGTTCCCCAGAAGTTCGGATGACTGGCTCGCTGCTGCGCGACATAGAGCGCATACAGTTGGGCCAGTTCCTGCGTCAGCTCGTCGACATTGCCACCCGGCATCACCGCCTCAATGTGGCGTCCGATCAGAGTCTGCAAACGCTCGTAGGTGGTCTCGACGGTCTGGGTTCCGTTGCGAACGTAGATCGCACCGCGACGTAGATGTGTATCGTCCTGCGACCATGCCTCCTCGCAGATGAACGGCAGGAAATGCGCTAGATCGGGAATTGCCAGAACCTGGATCAGTTTGCCCTGAAGTGGAGGATACTCGGCACCCCGGTAATCGAAATCAAGCATCGTGACTTCATTGAGCAGTGGGCCGGGCAGGAACTCGCCGAGCGAATCGAATACCTGTTGCTTGGGCAGGAACTCGACCAGACCAACCGGCTCCAGCGATTCATCCCTGATCCCGAAGAGGATGACCCCACCACCGGAGTTGGCGATGGCCAGAACCGATTTGGCGATGCGCGGAAGAGCGGGCCAAGCCTCCTTGAGTTCATACTGATCGAATTCGCCACCAAAATACTGGATCAGATTCTGCAACCCGTCGTGGGTTGGATTGGCGACGAACCGGGCAATGTCGTCCTTGATGCGTTTGGCAAACGTTTCAGACACACGAACTCCGATCTGCATGAGTCAATACTTGCGTGAGTGTATCTGGAGCTGGGGGAAACTCCCACGTCACGAATTGACGATATGCAGGTGGATAGTCCGGGTTCAATCGGACTAGAGTGCTCGGATCATTGTATAGCCCGTTTGAGTCATGCCTGCCACTGTCATCGCAGACACCTCGACGTCCCTGAAGACCAGTTGAAAACCCCCGGACCACCGTCGAAACGATGGTCCTGGGGCTGGTTTCTGGTAAGCGTTACGCCTCGAGTTCGGCGATTCGTCCCTCGACCAGTGAAACCAGTTCGGCCATGCCTGGCGCATCGAAGATCAGCCGGGCACCAGCAGCAGCGAAGAGATCGGGAAGTGGTTTCGATCCGCCGAGGGCGAGTGCAGCGCGGTAGTCAGCCGTGGCCTGCGCCTGATCCTTGAGCGCGTTTCTCCAGACCTGCAGGGCACCGAGCTGGGCGATGGCGTATTCGATGTAATAGAAGGGATAGAGGAAGATGTGGAGCTGCTTCTGCCAGCGAGCGATTCGCTCGGATTCAAGACCGTCCCAATCGACACCCGGCGAGAACCGACTCCAGATTTCGATCCATTTGGCATCGCGTTTGGCGTGGTCGAGCGCGTCGGCGTCGGTGTAGATCCAGTGCTGGAAGGCATCGACGGTTGCGACCCAGGCAAAGATATCGAGCACGCCTTCGAGGTGTTCGATGGCACCGCGCTCGAAATCACCGTCCTCGAAGAGTCCACCATCCTTGCGATGCAGATACGGCGCGGAGAGGAGTTCCATCGACATCGATGCGACCTCGGCCATCTCGCTGCCATAGCGCTGCTGCATCAGAAGCGGGAGGTTGGCCGATGATTCGAAACCGTGGAAGGCATGACCGGCCTCGTGCAGCAGGGTTCGGACGTCTCCGGCGGTTCCGGACGCGTTCATGAAGATGAATGGACGCTTCCGATACGGGAATCCGGTGCAGTAGCCACCGGGACGTTTCCCCTTGCGACTTTCGAGATCGAGCAGATCCTCATTGCGCATGATTCCAAAGTAGTCGCCGAACACCGGATCGACCTTGCGGAAGATCTCCTCGGATTTGGCGTTGAGATCCTCGATATCGGTGTATGGCTTGAGCGCTGGTCGACCGAGCGGATCGGGCGTTAAATCCCACGGTTTCAGCGAATCGAGGCCCATCAGTTCCTTGCGCCGGGCTTGGCGCTTCTGAATCGCCGGGACGAATGTTTGCTCGACGGCTGCGTGAAAGCTGAAGCAATCGTCGGGTGAATAATCGTAGCGAAACTTCGACTCGAATGTGTAGTCCCGGTAGTTGGCGAAGCCGGCGTTTTTGGCGACTTCCTGGCGCAGCGTGATTTGCTGGTCGAAAAGGGTGTCGAGTTCTTCCTTGTTATCGATATACGGCGCGAACTGCAAGGTCCACGCTTCTTCGCGGGTGGTGCGGTCCGGATCGAGGAAGAATGGACTCAGGCGAGGAATCGGGACTTCGGTTCCGCGCCATTGCACGGTCATGCCACCGGTGATTTTCCCGTACCGTGCCTGGAGACCCTGGATCTCCTGCTCGAGCGCGACGTTCTCCTCACGGAAGAGATCCTCGTTGGTTCGCATGCGACGTAGCGAGGTTTCGAGATCTGGTCGCGAGTATCCGGTGGCGATGAGTTTCCGTGCCAGAACCACGCGTTGCTCGGCGGCTTTGGGTCCGATCGCGGTGGTGAAGCGAAGATAGGCTTCTTCCTTGACCGGATCGGCGGTATCGATCGAGTTGGCAACCTGGGCCGTTGTCGATGCCTCGCCAAGGGCAACATCGAGCGCATTCCACTCGCTGAGCCAGGTTTCGATACCGACAGGATCGCTGGAACTGAGTTCCACTGCGGCCAGGGTTTGGTAAAGCGGCAGGATCTCTTCCCATGTGGCGTGGGTGAACTGTTCCGGGGTTGGTCGCTGCGTGATCGTCATGCGTTACTCCTCATGCGGTTTCGCCGACAGTCGTTGTCGGCTCATCAAGTATCAATACCATCAGGTCTTCGTCAATTGCCCAATCATCGATCAGGAGGCCACGAGGGTGAACTCCGTAGCGAACGAATCCGGCATTGATGTAGACGTTGGCGGCGGCGCGATTGTGTGAGGCGACCGTCAGTTCGAGTTGGAGAACTCCGTGGATTTCGCGGGCATGGGCGATGGCAGCCCCAAGTAGCATGGTGCCAACGCCTTGCCCTCGAGCGATCGGATCGACATAAACGCCCCAGATTCCGGCGCGATGTCGTTCCTTGGGACCTGATTCATGGAAGATGCCGGTCATGCCGACCATGTTCCCGGCATCATCTATTGCCACAAAGATGGCGTTGCCACCGTTGATCGAGACATCGACGAAACGCCGACGCGCCTCGTCATCGGATGTCGCGAGGGCATCCTGCAGGGAGGAGCCGAAGGCGTCGGGATGCGCGCCCAGCGCCTTCTTGCGAAGGTCCCACCAGGCGGGGAAGTCAGTTTCGATCGCTTTTCGCAGGGTTATCAAGCTTCGTTTCCTCGGCCCGCGTGAACCTTTTCGTGCCTCATATCCATCTATTTCACCTCCAAACGCGCCAAATGGTCCGGGAGTGCGGTAAAATAGGCGGTGGATTGATCGCAGGCACTCGTTCCATATCGATTCCACGCATTGATTCATGCAGACGTTACAACCCGTTCATCATACGAAACCGAGGATTGCTCATTGGTCAAAAAGACGCAAGTACGAAAACCGGTTCGGGGTGGCAGTGGTGGTGGAGCCCCCACCGCGACAGCCGCAGCACCTGAAACAGGACCGCGACGGACAAATCCGGACGCGATCGCCGTTGAAGGCAAGGTCATCGATGCCATGCCCAACGCCATGTTTACCGTAGAACTCGAAAATGGACATCAGGTGCTCGGGCATCTCGGTGGCCGCATGCGGAAGAACTATATTCGCGTTCTCCCGGGCGATCGAGTCGTTGTGGAGCTTTCTCCTTACGATCTGACACGGGGTCGCATTACCTTCCGACACCGCTAGGTGCATCGCCTCGTCGCTGCGTGGAGCCCAGGCTCCCGATGGCGGCTCACTTCATGGAAGCGTGCCTGAGCGATGCGATCGTGGCGCGCGCTGGTCGGTATCGGCATCAGCGCGATATTTCTGTACATTGCCTTTCGTGGCCAACACTTCGGCGATATTCTGGATGCAATCCGCCAGGCAAATCTCTGGTGGCTGGTTCCGGCGTTGGTGCTCTACTTCGGTGGAGTCTGGGTTCGGGCGGTTCGGTGGCGAATTCTGCTTCGCCCTCTGGCCGATGTCGAGAGTCGGCAGCTTTTCCCGATCGTTGTGGTTGGCTACATGGCGAACAACGTCTTGCCACTGCGAACGGGAGAACTGGTTCGCTCCTATGTATTGTCCAAACAATTCAATGTTCGGAAGACGTCTGCGCTGGCGACGATCGCTGTTGAACGGTTGTTCGATGGGCTGATCATGCTCGGGTTCATGCTCTCGGCGTTGGCATTCGTCTCGTTTACCAGCCAGTTGCGACAACTGACGATCGTGGCCGCCGTTCTCTTTACCGGTTTGCTGGTCGGTCTCTTCATGCTGACATTGGGCGGTTCGCTCTTCGATCGGCTGCTGCAGATTGTGCTTGGGCCGTTGCCGACGCGGATTGCCGACAAGGTCGAACGATTGGCCGAATCGTTTCTCAGCGGTCTGGGTGTGTTCAAACAGCGACGAGATCTGCTGGCGGTTGCCGGAACATCGGCGTTGGCCTGGCTACTCGAAGCCTCGATGTACTTTTCGATCGCCCGCGGATTCGGTGCCGATGTTCGGGAGAACATGGGTATTGCCGTGACCCTGCTGACAACCGGTGTGGCCAATATGGCGACACTGATCCCATCATCCCCTGGATACATCGGTCAATTCGAGTACGGGGTGAAACTGGTGCTCAACGGTGCGGTCGGGATCGATGAGAGCCAGGCGCTGGCCTATGCCCTGCTGGTGCATGCCGCACTCTACTTCCCGATCACGATTCTTGGCATGATCGAATGGTCGCGACGTAATCTGTCGCTCGGCAAGATCCGGCAAGTGGACGACACCAACGGGGACGATGTGATCGAACCCCAGGCAGGGAAGGCGACGTAAGTGGAAATCTGGCAGGCGATCATTCTCGGAATCGTGCAGGGAGTGACAGAGTTTCTTCCCATTTCGTCATCCGGGCATCTGATCATCTTTCCGTGGTTACTCGATTGGGATACACCTGGTCTCGCCTTTGACGCGGCATTGCACCTGGGCACCCTTTGTGCGGTGATTGTCTACTTCCGGAATGACATTCTGCGAATGGTGAAGGCTGTCCCGTATGCGCTTGGCCATGGTCCCGCCTTGCTCGGCAGTTCAGGTGAGGAGGATGAGCATCCTCAGGCCGAGGCGCGACTCGGGTGGTTGATCGTAATTGCGACCGTGCCGGGCTTGATCGCCGGGTTGCTGCTTCAGGGATTCGTCGATGATTTGTTTCATGCTGACGAAATCACCGATCGCGCGATCGCCACGATCGCGACAATGGCGATCGTTGTCGGTATCGTGCTCTGGATCGCCGAACGGGTTGCGAATCGGAGTCGCGGTATCGGCAGCATGCGATGGAGCGATGCGCTGATCATAGGCGCGGCACAGGCAATCGCACTGATTCCGGGAACATCACGCAGCGGCGCGACGATCACGGCGGGGCTGTTCCGGGGTCTGAAGCGAGCCGATGCGGCGCGATTCTCCTTCCTCGCTGGTATGCCTCTGGTGCTTGCGGCGGGTCTGAAATCGATCTACGACGCGACCGAGGAAGGAATCAGCAGTAACGAACTCAGTCTCTTCATCGCGGGCGGTCTCAGTTCGGCCCTGGTCGGGTTTGTGACCAT
Source organism: Thermomicrobiales bacterium (assembly GCA_037724245.1). GTDB lineage: Bacteria > Chloroflexota > Chloroflexia > Thermomicrobiales > UBA6265 > JBBJOX01. Next base: position 5,642 of record JBBJOX010000030.1, read on the forward strand.
TTTTGGATTGCTTCGATTCCTGCAAAGCAACAGCACCCAGATATTCGTGATCTACCGGATTCTCTTCGGACTGTTCCTCTTCAGCATGATTTTGTTCGATTGAAGACGTGCCCAGTTCGACCGTGACTGGGCGACTATCTCGGCGGAGAAAATCTCTGCGCCCACCATATGATTGAGAGTCGTGTGTTTGTGTGTACACATGTTTCTGGCTATACTCCAAGCAGGAACATATGCATGGAGATACACATGAGTGAAACCTCGTCTCAACAAGTCATTCAGGATTCCGATGTGCTACCCGACGATCTCTGCGATTGCATTCATCCGAATGCGGTGATGCAGGCGCGCCGGGCCATTTCCGATGCGCCACCTGCGGACGACATGGCAGTCCTGTTCTCGATCCTCGGCGACCCATCCCGCATGCGCGTTCTGGTGGCTCTTGCTACCGGGGAAATGTGTGTCAACGATTTGGCATTGGCGACCCGGATGAACCGGACAACGATGTCGCATCAGTTACGGGTCCTTCGATCCCATCGGCTGGTGAAGCGTCGGCGTGACGGCAAGGCCGCGTACTACCAGCTCGATGACGATCACGTGTCGACCTTGCTGCAGTTGGCGATCGATCATGCGTCGGAGCGTCCCGCCGAAAATCGGATTACTGCGTGAGCACGCAAACTGCTATCCAGCCTTCGGCACCACTCGTCTTCGACGTATCGGGTATGGATTGTGGCGATTGCGCCAAGAGTGTCGAACGCATTGTCACGATGCTTCCGGGCATTGCCTCGGCCAGCGTCAGTTTCGCGGCCGGTACGCTTACTGTCGATGCCGACTACCTCAATGGCGAAGACATCGCGCAGCTGCCT
>JBBJOX010000030.1:6511-15671 GCA_037724245.1 Thermomicrobiales bacterium
ACGCTGACTGTCGCTGCCGACGAGCCTGACAATGGCGATATGGTTCGTGCGATCGGTGGTGCTGTTGAACGGGCCGGGTACAGTGCAAATTTCCGGGTCGATGGCTCGATGCGAAGCGCCGCCATGCCGGCCTGGTGGAAGAACCGGAAGCTGGTCTACGCCGCGCCCGCGTTCATTGCCTGGCTGATTGCCCTCGCGCTCGAGCATGCCTTCGACCAGAGTCCGCTCGCGATCGGATTGTTCCTGATCACGATTCTGTTCGGGGGATATCCGATTTTCCGGGCTGCATGGGCGTCGCTACGGGCCCGCCGGATCGATATGAATGTGCTGATGACGATTTCCGTCGTTGGTGCAGCGGCACTGGGTGATTGGTCCGAAGGTGGGCTGGTGGTTGTGCTGTTCACGCTCGGAACAACCTTGCAGAGCATTGCCTTCGACCACACGCGGCGAGCGATTCGCAACCTGCTCGATCTGAGCCCGGACGAAGCGCTGGTGGTTCGAAATGGATCCGAGGTTACGGTTCGCACGGCAACCCTGATCGCCAACGATATCGTCCGGGTTCGACCAGGCGATCGAATTCCTGCCGATGGAACAGTGCTCAGTGGCGTATCGTCGATCAACCAGGCCGCAATTACCGGTGAATCGATCCCGGTACACAAGGCAGGTGGAGACGACGTTTTCAGCGGAACGGTTAACGGAACCGGATCGATGCTGATCACGGTCTCGCGACCGAGTAGCGAATCGACACTTTCCAACATCGTTCGGCTGGTCGAGGAGGCTCAGGCGCGCAAGGCACCGTCCCAGGTTCTGGTCGACAAGTTCGCTTCCTATTACACGCCGGCGGTGATGGTGGTCGCGGCGCTGATCGCCGTGCTTGGATTCGCCTTCGCGAGCGACAGCGGTATGTGGACCTACCGTGCATTGGTCCTTCTCGTTGTCGCCTGTCCCTGTGCGCTGGTGATCTCGACTCCGGTGTCCATCGTATCGGCAATCGGAGCAGCGACCCGATCGGGCATTTTGGTCAAGGGTGGAGCTGCACTGGAACTTTTTGGTCAGGTGAAAACGATTGCGTTCGACAAAACCGGAACGTTGACGCACGGTCGCCCCGCGGTTGTGGCGATCACACCGTTCACTGACGGTGCCGAATCAGACCTGCTGGCCCTGGCGGCGGCGGTGGAGCAGGAATCGGAACACCCATTGGCCCGCGCGATCATAGCGCGGGCACTGCACGACGAAGTCGTAATTCCAGCTTCGACGGGTTTCGTTTCCCGAACCGGGCTTGGTGCGTCGGCGACGATCGACGATCGAACGGTCTGGATCGGAAGCGATCGACTTCTGCGGCAACTCGGGATCGATCAGGCGGATCTTGACCGCGTTGGAGCGACCGCAGAGCACCATGCCGGTTCCGGGCGATCGGTTGTCTCGATCGCTGAAGCATCCGTCAGCGGTACGGCGAAAGTGCTGGGCGTTATCGCGATCGCCGATCGGGTCCGACCCGGAACCGCTGGGATACTGGCTGGACTCAGGCAGTCCGGCATCAGGCAAACCGTCATGCTGACGGGTGATCGACAGATCGTGGCGCAGGCGATTGCCCGGGAGGTTGGTGTCGACCAGGTACGGGCAGATTTGCTGCCAGAGGACAAGATTGCCGCGATCGAAGAACTCCAGAAGCAAGGTGAGCTTGTCGCGATGATTGGCGACGGAGTTAACGACGCTCCAGCATTGGCCACTGCCGACATTGGGATCGCGATGGGAATTTCCGGTTCCGATATTGCTCTCGAAAGTGCGGATCTGGCGCTGATGCAGGACGATCTGAGTGCGCTTCAGCGGCTACACGATCTTTCGATCCGGACAAGGGACGTCATTCGCCAGAATATCGTGCTGTCGCTGATCACCAAGGTGCTGGCGCTTGGCCTCGGCGCACTCGGGTTTGTCAGCCTCTGGATTGCGGTGCTGGTTGATGTCGGAACATCGCTGATCGTGACCGCCAACGGTATGAGACTGGCCCGGAATATCGAGGTTCGGACAACCGCCGCATCCGCACCGATGGATGAGGCGTGTGGTTGTGGTGAGGATCACAGTCGGGACGAACCCGGCCATGTGCACTCAACAGCTGCCTGATCGGCCATTTACCTAGATGGGATTGAACCTCTCAGAACTGCTGAGACGGAACCAGAGGTACCCGTCTTCGTCAGGTAGCCGGGGTTGCCTCAGGGATCGCGGGGTCCAGGAGGCCGGCAGGTGGCTGCGTGATGACCACCTCGTCGCCAAAACCCAGATAGGTCCAGACCATGTAGTGTGAACTGGCGACCATTGCGACCCGTTTCACTTCACCGCTGCCTACATCCACCCACCAGATAAACCAGGCTTCCGATTGCCCTGGTTGGTCGGGCGTGTGGAACGAGATCAACTGGGTCAACCGGCCGTCTATCTGGACAATGTCACCCAACTTCAGGTATTCGGCATTCTGGTAAATCGATCCCCATTCCGTGATAGACCCGTATCTGGCGGCCGGTTGCGAAAGCCACGTGGACTCATCCTGCACCAGCCATGATTGCTCGCCGATCATCACCGAATGGTACGTGTTCATTGTCGGAGCCGGCGGCAGCGGGCCATCGCTGCGCGGGGTGAAGCTGCCTGAAAACGCCAAAACCTGTTCCACCGCCAGTGGACGATCCGAAGTGGCGACAATCTGATCGAACAGAATCTGTACCATGGTGTCGTCGCCGGTATTGATACTCTCGGACCACGACAGTGCCTGGCTCGATTGCATGGTGGAAATGGCCCTGTCGTACACGGCCCGCGCCTCGGCATCCTCATCCGGAGTCGGTGCCGCGTCTCGTCCGTGGATATTCGGGTCAGGCAAGAGCACGTAGAACGATGCAGACGTCCGGCCCGAATCGCGCGTGACGGATGCATCGATTTGCCACCAGCCTTCGAGGCTGAGATCGAACCCACCGGCTTCGAGATCGAGCGGATTTGATTCCGACTCCACCAACTCGACGGATTCGCTGACAATGCCGTGATCGAGACTGGTGAAGACCAGTGATACCCCGAGGGCGGACTCGGCTGACGGACGATTTCCCTCAAGGTCGGTTGTCCAGACGGTGATCTCGTTGTCTCCCGGTTCTACCGGAGCGATCCTGAGATGCACCAAGCCAACCGTTTCCCCTCCGCTGTCCTTGTCGAATTGAAAGAGTGTCACATTGTCCGGGCCGGCTTTCTCCTCGATCGGAGGCGCCGACAATGCCAAAGTCGCCCCACCGATGAGGACCGCAGCAACCGCCGCCACCTCGAGCCGCATGGTTGTCCGAACAATCTTGGGAAGCTGTTTCGCCGCAGCGATCACGCGGCGATGGTAGATCGCGAGTGCGAACGGCAGCAACAGGAGAACGAGTTTCACGATCAGCACGGAACCGTATCGGGAATTCCAGAGACTATCCAGCGCCGGGAAAACAAATCCGGCATTGGCTACGCCACTGGCGATACTGATCACAAAGAGCCCGAGTGCAAGGCGCGAGAAACGACGCATGGACACCGATTGCTCGGCCGATCCGGAAAATGGCCAGGCCAGCACCAGATGAACCAGTCCTCCAACCCAGAGCGCGACCGACCACTGGTGAAAAATGTCGATGGCCACTGCCACCTCCCGCCACGTTTCGCGTCCTGCCGCGTGGCTGGTAAGCGAGAGCCCAAGCAGTGCCGCCAGACTCGCAACGGTGCCGATACCTGCCATCCAGTGTGGCAAACGTCGTTTGAGCAACAGGTACGACGACGACGCGATGATCCCGGAAATTGCGAGCGTTGGAGGCCGAATCCACCAGGCATCCGGGAGGCTGCGCAAGGACGACGCGAAACTGATCGATGCGTCTCCCGGAGGATAGAACACCTGCATTACCGGTTCCGCCAGCGAAGCGAGCAAACCAATCAACGCCGCAACAACGATCGCGACGAGTCGATTCGCAGGTATCCGGCTTCGAGATTCGACGAGACCAAATGCGAAGCCTGCGGCAGCGATCGCCGCTCCGAAGAATGTCAGCCAGCGGGCAATGACGGCCCAGACGGCCGGTGTCTCTCCACTGACAGTGGCGGCACCGGCGGGAAGACCCCCACCGATGCGAAAGGCATAGGTTCCGGATAGGGTGTGACCATCCGTGGCGGAGCGAACACTCCACTCGACTGTCCAGATTCCTGGCGGTAGTAATTCCAGATCGACGATCAGTTGACGACCTTGTGGCGGATTTGCCGAGGTGCCTTGTTCCTGTCCCTGATCGTTGAGGACTCGCACACTCGGGACCGGATTGCTGGCAGCGACATCCTCGGAGAACGTCAGCGTCAGCTGGTTCGGTGAGGCGACGACGAGGCCATCGATCGGCGGATCGGCCTCGATCAGTTCAGCATGGGCCGACGCAGAAGTCGATTCCACGACCGCGCCAATGACGAGAATGACCAGCAAGGTGAGGAGGTGGAGCGCGTGCCTCTGGCCGCCGCGAAGGTTCATCTGGTAACCATACCAGTCACGGACTAGTCGCGTTGGCGCGGATCCAGTGCATCGCGAAGTCCATCACCAATCAGGTTGAAAGCGAGGACAGTCATTGCGATCGCGACGCCCGGGGCAATCGCAATATGTGGGTAATTGCGCAGGAATTCTCGACCATCGGAAAGCATCGTCCCCCAGGATGCGGTGGGTCGCTGCACACCGAGTCCGAGGAACGAGAGCGCTGACTCGAGAATAATGATGCCGCCGACAGCGAGACTGGCGATGATGATGACCGGACCCAGGGCATTGGGCACGATGTGCCGCTGAATGATTCGCCGATCGGTCGCTCCGGCCGCCCTGGCCGCCAGCACGTAATCGCGCTCCCGCAAGCTCAGCACTTCCGCTCGAACCACTCGTGCGTACGATGCCCACACCGAACATCCAATAACCAGAACGACGTTGCGCAAACTCGGGCCAAATACGGACGACAGGGTGAGCAGGAGCGCCAGAAGCGGGAACGCCATCAGGGAATCCACGATCCGTGACAGCAGGAAATCGATACGTCCGCCGAAGTACCCCGCGATTGCGCCGACCGTCACGCCAATGGTGACGGCAATGGTGGTTGCACCGAGACCAACGATGAGGGCAATCCGGCTTCCGTAGATGATCCGACTGAGAATATCGCGTCCGATGTCGTCGTTACCGAGCCAGTACGAGCCAGTCGGTCCGTCGCCACGGAGCCGGGTGTTGATGTCGGACGGATCGTACGGGGCGATCAGTGGTGAGGCCAGCGCGCAGATGATCAGGATACCGACGAAGGCGAGACCAAAGAGGGCCGGACGGTAGCGGGCGAATCGGCGCCACGCACGAAATCGTCGGACCTTCATGTCGTTCTCGCCGAGCAGTGCATTGCCTGATTGGGGAGAAACCGGCGTCGTTCGATCTCTGGGCGTGGCCGCAGCGGTATTCATCAGAGATTCCTATCGGATGCGAACGCGCGGATCGATCACCGCGTACGTCAGATCGGTCACGATGTTGACCACGACGATGATGCCTGTCAGCAACAGAACGATCGCCTGCACGACCTGCAGATCCTTTTGCACGATGGCGTCGAAGAACAATCGACCGATACCGGGCCAGGCGAACACGGTCTCGATGACAATCGTTCCGCTGAGAATAAACGCCATGCGATAGCCGAGGATCGTGATGATCGGAAGCAGGGCATTACGCACCACGTGTCGCACCATGATGACATTGCGGGCCAGACCCTTGGCTCGCGCCGTCACCACATAATCCTGGTTCATCACTTCGATCGTGGCGCCTCGGGTCAATCTGGCCAACGCAGCCATTTCCTCGATCGAGAGCACGAGAACCGGCAGAATGTAGGCTTGCCAGCTGGCTGAACCGTACGGTGGCACCCAGCCAAGATTGACCGAGAACACGATGATCAGCATGAGGCCGATCCAGTAGTTTGGAACGGCGATGCCAAGCGTGGACCCGAGCATGCTGATGTAGTCGAACAGCGAATATCGCTTCATCGCTGCCAGCATGCCGATCGGAATCGCGAGGCAAAGCGAGAAGACGAACGAGAGCACGGTCAGACGAAGGGTCATCCCGGCCGCATCGCCGATCATCTGACTGATTGTGACGCCGGGCCGCATCATCGACGTCCCGAGATCGCCGGTGACGAGATTGCTGATCCATGCCCAGTATCGTTCCGCGAACGAATCATTCAGATTCCAGCGTTCGCGGATCGCCTCGAGTTGTTCGTCAGTGACGCGCGCCTGACCCACCATACGCCGTGCAGGATCGCCGGGCATCAGGAACATCACGACGAAGGTGAGTAACGACACCAGGAAGAGGACGAACCCGCCCTGCAGCAATCGCTTCACGACATACGAGAGCATGGCAATTCCAGCAACGAGAACGAAAAGGAATCAGCGTCGGGGCATCGGCCACGGGATTTCCCATGGCCGATGGTGCGTCCGTACCTCGATCTAGGCCTCGGCGGTCTTCCACATGAGGTAGACCTTGTAGTAGAGATTGTCCGAACTCAGCACCGTTTCCGGCAATCCGGAAACGGAGTTGCGGAAGAACGAATATCCCTGCGGATGCAGGAAGAAGAGAAATGGAACCTCGTCAGCGACGATTTCCTGTACCCGGTTGTAGGTGGCAACACGTTCTTCCTGATTGAGCTGGGTGATCCCCAGATCAAGCAACTCGTCCACTTCTGCATTGGAGTAGCTCGAGAAGTTGTTCGGTTGCCCGGTCTTGAGGGTATCGCGGCTGTCCGGCTCGCCGTTGCCACCACCGTAGACCCAGTTGAAGAGCGCGGCGTCCATCTCACCTTTTGGCAGGGCGGCCAGGATGTCGGCGACCTGCGCTTCGACGATGTCCATCTGGACACCGACTTCGCTGTAAAAGGCTTGATTGATTTCCGCAATTGGACGCCGCTGCGAATCGCCCTGAATCACCTGCAAGGTGAACTGGGCCTTAACGCCGTCCTTCTCGCGAACACCGTCGCTGCCTTCCACCCAGCCTGCTGCCTCAAGCATGGAAATGGCGGTTTCCGGGTTGTAGTCATAAGTCGTGACATTTGGGTTGTAGAACGCTTCGACATTCGGGGACAGGTGAGAAGTCGCCAGCACACCGAGTCCCTGATAGACATCGTCGAGGATGGCCTGGCGATCGGTTGCATGCATCAGCGCCTTGCGGACATTGACGTCCGAGAGGAACGGATGCTTGTTATTGAGCGGGAAGTGGTTGACCGCATTGTTCAGGGTCTTGAATGTCTTGAAATCACCACTCTCCTCGATCGTGATGCTGTCTTCGGCGTTCAGCGTCCAGATCGAATTGTCTGCGGCTCCGGATTCGAGCGCGGTCATGCGGCCGGCGGCCTCCGGAACGACATCGAGCTGGAACGTATCGAAGTTGGCGCGACCACGGAAATACTCTTCATAGGCAGTTAGCAGCACCGTCTGGGCCGGGGTGTAGTTGCCAGGATCGGCGAGGTAGTACGGGCCGGTACCAATCGGTGCTGCCGAGAAAGCATCCTCACCGACTTCCGCGTGGTACGCCGACGGATAGATCATCACGGTCGATACGTTGACCATGAACGTGACATCGGCCTTGCTCAGCGTGACGACAACCGTCGTCGGATCTGGAGCTTCGACTGTCGAAACGAGTTCGAAGCTGCCGGCGCGTGTCGAACCGTTGGCCGGATCCATGATCCAGTCATAGGTGTATTTCACATCAGCCGAGGTCATTTCGGCGCCATTGTGGAACTTGACACCGGTACGCAACTTGAAGGTATAGGTCAGGCCATCGGCCGATGGTTCGTGCGATTCAGCCAGAACCGGCGTCAGCTGATACTGCTCATCGACAACGTAAAGCGAATCGAAGAGTTGCACCAGAGCGACCCAGACGACGGTGGCTCCGGAACTTTCCGGGCTCAGGGTATCGACTGTCTGGTGGCCAAGGGTCAGGAATTGTCCGCCCCGAACCGGTGTACCACCTTCCTGCACTGCCGCAGAAGGTGTTGCGGCCTGAGCCGATGTCACCACTGGAATCAATCCAGCGGCTGCGGCGGCCTTGAGCATATCGCGACGCGACCCACCCATGGACATAATGCGACGAACTGCAAGTTCGCGTGGCGTTGTGTGCTCTGGACTATTGATCATGTGCGGTGTTCCCCCTGGGTTGTTTGCGACTGTCGCACCTGCGGTTAGTACCGGGACCCATGCAAAATCGACCCACGACTGTGGGCCTGATGGATGTCATTCTTGCATAGCGGAATGACTGCGGCAATAGAACGTCAATACGCTGAAATTGTGTGATCGTGCGAATCGCACAAGAGTTCAGGGGATAATCTGGGCATATGCCTCGTCGCACTTGGCAGCCATGATGAAGTCGTTCCGATGCAGGTCACGGATTGCGTGAGTCCACCAAGTCACGGTCACCTTGCCCCATACCGTCAGGATCGACGGGTGATGGTCTTCGGCAATTGCGAGCTCACCTATGCGCTGGGTCAGGGCGAGCGAGGTTTGGTAATCCGACACAGTGTAGGTTCGTCGAAGCCTTGGTTCACCCTTGATTTCGATCAGTGACCACTGCGGAATCTGGGCGGCAAATCGCTGCCGCTCTTCGAGCGTGACGGCTATGGAATCGGGTCGGCACGCCTCGCAGCGTTCCGAAGTGAGCGATGTCATCGGGTTTCCGATTCCTTTCACATGTGAGGGGGCGGAAGTTCAGTCCCTGGCGTTGTCAGGATCGAGCATGAGTCCGATCTGATGCCCGAATGGGTCGACGCAGATCGCGTAGGTAACAAACGGCATTTCGGTGATGCCCTCCTTCAACGTCCCACCCTTGGCCAGAATGGCATCGATCGTTGCCTGAAGATCGTCGACCGAGATGTACGGAATAACCACTGGCTTGGCATCTTCTGTTGTCGCGAAGCCGCCACCTGTGCCATCCCCGGTGCCGAACGTCGTGAAGTCGTATTCTTCATGGGACTCGATCTTCCAGTTGAAGATGCTGCCGTACCACGATCCGATCTCGGATCGATTCGAGCCGTTAATTTCGATGTGCACGATCTTGTTGCCCACGGATCTGCTTCACTTCTGTGGCTGTGGCTGTGGCTGTGGCTGTGGCTGTGGCTGTGGCTGTGGCTGTGGCTGTGGC
>JBBJOX010000031.1:0-15515 GCA_037724245.1 Thermomicrobiales bacterium
GGACATCGATCTGTCCATTTTCACCGGTCGTTTGGGAGTTGAATGGCTCTCCATAGATCGTCACATCGAAGGTGATGTTCGGACCAGGGTAGTTACAGTATTCCGTGATATCGACCCGCAGTTCCGCGGTGTCCGGCGGGCAGAGTTTCACCAGCACGGTGATTCCAGGTGTGACCCCCGCTTCCTCGTCGACCGCTTCATCTGCCGCCTGGTCTTCCGCGATGTTCTGGTAAAAGAAGTAGCAGAAGATGAACTCGTTTCCCTCTACCGGAAGCGCAAGGCCGGGCGAATCCGAGGGAACGGTTCCCGTTATCTCCTCGCTGCTGCCATCCCCCGGCGCAATCAGGCAGCGATATCGCGGATCCGAAAGGCCGACTATCGGCAGGGATTTGAGTTCGAACGTTCCGGGTCCAATCGAGGTATTGATCTCGAAGAAATCGTTGGCGTCAGGGATCGGTTCATCGACAAGTTGTGCCTCGAATGCAATCTGGAACACGATGTTTTCCGGAATCTCTTCGCATTCGGCGAGGAGATCATCGTTCACGAGATCGACGTCCGGGCCGCACAGGCGAAGATTCACCTCGATGCGTGGTTCACCGCCGGATGCTGGCACAGTCGACATGATTGCTTCGGTCGAAAACCAGCTGCATCGCAGCGTTTCGCCAGCATTCAGTGACTGGTAAATCACTCCATTGCGTTCCAGTGTTGCGGGAACGATAGTGAACGACCCATCTCCGGTTCCGAGATCGCAAAAAACGCGGAGTGTCTCTTCCCTGGAGTCGAGAATTTCCTCGATTACGTAGTTCCCGCCACCCTCTGGTACCGGCAGTTTCGTGAAAAACACCTGGCGTTCGGGGCTGTTGGCGGCCGCCGCTCCAACCCGTTCACCATCGAGCCTGACGATGAACTCCCGGCCAGGGCGAATATCCGGACAGAGGAGTTCGGCATCGGCCAGCAACAGATCATCCGCGATCGTCACACCTACGCCGCAACTGCGGGCCTGGATGACAATGTTCGGTCCGTCGTCGGCGCCAGTGGCGGGAATGTTGTACCAGGAGCACTCCAGAAAGCCACCGACCGTCGCATCGAACCGTATCTGGTTGCCAAAGTAGATGTCCTTGGGGCCTTCCTGAACAATGCCTTCGGCAGACGTCTGGTAGCACATGACGACGGGTTCGCCGTAGCCCGGGGGCAGGGTTTCGGAGATACCGTAGGTGCCCGGCACGACATCGTCGAACACAACCAATCCACTCGAATCGCTGAGGGCGGTAGCGACGTCTTCGGTTTCGGTTTGCAGCGTGAACTGGACGTCGGTCATTCCAGGCGAGCAGGCCGTAATCAGATCGTCCGTCCCCGTGGTACCGGCCGGACAATCGTAGACGGATATCGTGGCGTCAGTTCCGACGTCCTAGGGTGGGTCGGCCATGACACCTTCTTAGGTATCGGACACTCTGTCGCCCTGTTCGCCGGATCCTCAGCCGTTCTCGAGACGTTGTATACCCAGCATTCGATGTCCTGATCCGCATCGGTGTCGAACGTGGCAGAGCCGCCGTCGATCGAAGGTTCGACGATGTCACCAAATCCATCGCCGATGGAGATGGCGCAGGAGATCAGCTCGGTGGTGTACTCCGCCACTGGGGTGACGGTGATCGTCAGCGTGTCGGCCGCGATCGGCGAGGGAATTTCGAGCACAGCGTAATCACCATCCATGGCCTCGAGCGTGGTGTTGGCGATCTGGGCTCCGTTTGCGGCGACGGTGTAGGTAAAGGGAGGTCTGCCAAAGGAGTTGCAGCCATTGGCCGGGCCGAAACCACCGGCAACGCGCACCGCGTTGGCGTCGAAATCGTTGTCGCAGGCGAGGTGTTACAGGGCGAAACTGGCGAGGTCGCCTTCCGGCACGACTTCGACCGGTTCCTCCTCAACTGGCTCCTCCTCCTCACCCGGATCGATAGGAAGACCGGTTTCGGGATCGATCGGTAATCCCGTTTCAGGATCGACGCAGGTGCCGACTGATTCGTCGTAGGGATACGCTTCCGGACACGGCGCCGGCTGGGCCAGCGTCGATGGAGCGGTCGGCATTAGCGAGAACACCAGGAAGCCGATGACCCAGGCAAGCATGTGGACCGACGAGAACCTGCGCATACGAATACCCTCCAGATCAAACATCCATGAGGCTAGTCTGTCGATTCGCGTCGCTTGCCGATAGTGGCAGAAGTACCTGTTTACTGCGTGGCGCTATCCGGGACGCTCATTTGCAGGTGGCGAAAGGTCTAATGTGGACGTTGACCACTCCAAGCATCTGGGTGTGTTTAAAACGATAGCAACACCGAATTTTACGATGTGTTGACGGTAGTCATGCTACCGGGAATGCGCGAAATTGGCTTGCCCTGAGCCACGCAATTCCGAACGCGCTAATCGTCACAATTTCCACACAGGCGCTGGTCGAATATCTCGGATAGGAGCTTGGCGTCTGCTCCATGGTGATCCGCGCGATCACGGTGATCCTCGCGCACGAGATCTGGCTGGCGGGCTTGCGTCGATACACAAGTGCCACCAGTGGACGCCTCAAACTGGACGAATTGTACCGACGTCGCAGATCAATCGGCCGCTTCGGCATAGGGGACGCTTTCAATTCGGCTGAATCTGGGTAGAGTGTGATTCACGATTGACTTCATAATCCGCGAAAATCATCGTTACATAACGAATGGATCGAATACGAATGATCGAGCCCAACCGAGATCGAGAAGTTATGCGTGACGGAATTGTGATTGCCGTGAGTTCGAGCCCTGCGCACACGATGAGCAAGCCGAATCAGGCGATCATTTCCGTCAGCGCTGGGCTCGGGGTCAATGGTGATGCCCATCAGGGCGAAACAGTCAAGCATCGTTCGCGGGTGGCGCGCGATCCAACCCAACCCAACCTGCGTCAGGTTCATCTCATTCATGCCGAACTGCACGATGCGTTGCGCACTGCCGGCTACGAGGTCGAATCGGGACAAATGGGCGAAAACATCACGACTCGCGATGTTGATCTGCTGCAGCTTCCGACGGGTACCCGGCTGCGTCTGGGCGATACGGTCGTCCTCGAGCTGACCGGGCTCCGCAATCCCTGCGCTCAGCTCAACGGGATTCAGCAAGGATTGATGGCTGCGACGCTGGATCGCGACGCTCAGGGCAATCTGATTCGCAAGGCTGGCGTCATGGCGATTGTCTTGACTGGCGGTGAAATCCGATCGGGTGATCACATCGAAGTCATCCTGCCGCCCGAACCACACGTTCCACTGGAACCAGTCTGATGTCCTGACCCTTGTCACTCATGGATGGCTCGTCGATGCCTGACTGGAAGGTGTCATGATTTGTGAATAAATAGTCAGAAATCGGCCTGCCGAAAGGATTCGTTGGATGTGGCGTGCGACTCTCAGACTACCGGTGCTCCTGCTGATCGTGACTATGCTCATTGGGATGACCGGTGCGTCGGCTTCAGCGCAGGAAGCATCTTCATTCCCTGGTTTGAACCTGGATCAGCGAGTTTACGACGAGACGGGATCGTCGTTGACGGCGGAGCAGGTGGTCGAACTGAACGCCCAGCTGGACGTGCTACTGGCAAACGGTGCCGAAGTGATCGTCCTCGTTCGGGAGCTGGATGCGTCGCCTGAGGAAACGCTCGATCAGGTCGAGGCATTGCAACAAGCCTGGGTGGCGACGACGGGCACCAATCAGGACAATGCAGCTGCAATTCTGATCAACCGCAATCCCAACGATGCGAATGACGCGCGAGCCGGCATTTTCGTGGGCTCAACCTACGACGACGGGAATGTTCCGGAAGATGAACAGCGAGCCATCGTCGACGACGAACTGATCCCTCCGCTGCGCGATGGTGATGTCTTCGGCAGTCTGATAGACGGACTCGATCGTCTGGATTCCAGTATTCGTAACGGACCACCAAAGAGTGGATTCGAGCAGTGGTCGTCCGATGCCGGTTCGAGTTGGCTTCCGTGGGCGGGATTGCTGATTGCGATCCCGGGAGGTCTATTCTCCGCATCGGCGTTTCGAAGTCGTCAGACCATCTCGCGAACCGAGATGCCACCGACAACGGATCGTCCCGGAGATCTCGCACCCGCCCTCGCGGGGGCTTTGGTGCTGGGTGGCGGTCAGCCCAGTGCGATTCCGGCAACGTTGCTTGGACTCGCAGAGCGAGGTGCTGTCGCGATCGAACCAGAGTCCGAGGGCGGCACTTTCTCCAGTCCCAAAGTGCAGGTCAGACTGCTGGACGAATCACTGGCAACCAGCGAGTTCGATCGAGCCCTTTGGTCGGGGCTGGTCAGCAGGGCCGATGGCGATCTGGTTCCCAGCAAGGAACTGCAGAAAGTGTCAACTGATACCAAATTGCTCGCGCCGCTGGTCGATACCGGGTTGCGATCCAACGGCTGGACAGATGGCAGCTCGACGAAGCCAAGAGCGTGGCTGGTTGTGATCGGATTACTCGCGATCGGGTTCGGCATTTTCGGAATCGTGGTCGCAGCCATGGGTGGCGGCTGGATGATGCTGATCGGCACCATTGCGTTATTCGGCGTCGGAATTGCCGCGCTGGTCATGTCCGCAACCTATTCGCCGTTGACACGCGAAGGTCAGGTGGCGGCCCTGCCGTGGAAGGCGTATCGCGAAGGCCTGAAGCGGGCCGCGAAGGATCGGACGATCGAATTCGATCTGGACAAGATCTTCGTCGATGCCGTCGCGCTGAATCTCGGTCACGACTTCGACGCACGATTGAAGGAAGCGGTCAAGGAAGGCGTCACACTCCGTGCATTCCGTGATCAGCAGGGCCGGGCGATGGCGACCGACACGTCGTTCCCGTTCTGGATCGCGTACTCGACTGTCTTCAGTTCGAGTAGCGGAACGGCAGCGTCTTCTTCCACGGCCAGCTCAGGTAGCGCCGGAGGTGGAGGCGGAGCGGCCGGCAGTACATAAAAGAGGCACAAATGTCTCACACTTGATGGGATGTAACGGCTCGACAACTCCGGCAGAGACGAGCTCTGCGCCTGCCGTTTGGTGATCAAGTCCGTCTCCGTTTGCTGGGCAACATTCTGGTTGTCAACTTTGGCCTCGCTTCCAACAACTATCATCGTTGTTCCACGAAACTCCCGATGAAGACGATGAGATAGCCATCCGGATCGTTCACCGTTGCGATTTCAACACCGTCGCTGACGGAGTGATGTCGCTCAACACGATCTCCCGGCTTTGCAGTTGTGTGATCACCTGCCGGAGATCGTTCACGGCCAGGCAAAACTGACCCTGGCCCATCAATGCTTCCGTGCCCGAGCTGACCTGAAGCCACGCGCTTTCGGTCACTCTCCACTCGGGCAGGGATTCCATCGGGTTGTTGTCTGCCGGTCGTCCGAACAGACGCTCGTACCACCGTCCTGTGTCGGCAATATCTACGGTGACGATCCGTATTCGGACGATCATCTCGAAATCACGATCAAGCACCTGGTTACCCATACCTCCGGCGGTCGGGGCGACCGGGACGATACGATGTCCCTGCCCACCGATCTCGATCAGGACGAGTTGATCAGCTGGACACTCGAAACCCGACCAGTCCGCAACTCACCTGGCAGCATGTACGCCTACTTGAACTTCGGCTTCTGCCTGCTCGGTCGCGTTATCGAACAGGCAACAGGTCAGGGCTACGAACGCTAATTGCAGAACACCCTGCTGGCGCAATGCGGCATCACCGACATGCAGATCGCCGGAAACACGCTGGACGAACGGGCAGATGGCGAAGCTGTCTATGACAACACGAATGCCAACGCCAATCCCTCCGAACTACTCGGCAATTCCTACTCGATTCCCGTCCGGCGGATGGATGCGCACGGTGGCTGGATCGCGACCGCAACGGATCTGTTGCGGCTGGCGGTTCGCACAGACGCGCCTGGCGATCCCGGCGACATCCTCGCCGCCGACACATTGACCACGATGCTGACCGGATCGACCGCCAACAACGGCTACGGATGTGGCTGGGGTGTCACCACGTCAGGCGACAGCTGGGGTCACAACGGCCGCCTGGCCGGCTGTCATCTCGCGCCAACCTGACGGAACCTGCTGCGCCGTAATTGCCAACGGCAACGGTTTCGATCCCGACATGCTCGGGCGAAACTTGGACCTCGCAATCGACAATTGGGGGGATGGCAGACCGCTCTAGAAATCGCGAAAACCTGCCGACACCCTGTCGAAACCATCCGGGGCGGCTGGATCCTGAGAGACTGTGTCGTGGTTCCGTAGTTGATTCCCGCGGGCCTCTGCTGGCACGATCCGTGCACCCTCGTTGCGCCGTTTGGGGGGAATGCTCTCCCTCAGGTTTCAGCCCTCGTGCTGATCGTTCGAGATCGAGTTCTGGTTCCGACTCCAACGTCTGAGCGTTGTTGAGTCGGGAGCCAGCGCGGTCAGGAAATCCTCCCAGGTGGAGCAGCAAGGCACTGCACGTGATTCAGCAAAGTTCGGTATCGCTTGAAGACGCACAGAGAATCATCGCCGCCGGAATTGACAAGGCACGCGAAATTGGCCAGCCGATGAATGTCGCCGTGGCGGATGCTGGCGGGAACCTCGTCTCCCATGCCCGCATGGATGGCGCCTGGGTCGGTAGTATCGATATCTCGATCAACAAGGCGTTCACCGCCCGCGCCTTCGACATCGCCACGAAGGATTTGGCTGGCAACGCACAATCCGGAGATCAGTTTTTCGGAATCCACGTTTCCAACGGTGGCCGGGTCATGGTCTTCGCCGGTGGCATTCCGCTGGAACATGATGGCCAGATCGTGGGAGCCGTTGGTGTCAGCGGTGGTGATGGTACACAGGATCATGCCGTGGCCGAGGCTGCCGCCAGCTCGATCTAGAAGGGTTGCAGCGGTTTAGCTGGCCAGCTGGCGCTGAAAACCGGTGAACCCGACCCGGAATCCGGCCGTTTCCGTCAGGTACTCGATCACGAATTCGGTCGGCCAGTCGATCCCCTCCGCAAAGGCCGCTGGTTGTCGAAACGGAAACGCCAGCCGGTGATCAGGTGCCGCGACGGCATCCTGAAGCGTGAACAGGGTCACCGACGCTTCCGCGAAAATCACTCGGCCGGCGAACGTGCCATAGATCAGCACCGGATAGTGATTGACCGCATCCACGGTGTACTCCATGGTCATGTCCAGCAGGTGCAGCCCCATCATCGGAATCGCCGATCCAACGTCGGCCCGATAGAGATCGGGAATATATTTCGCTTCCGGCATGTCCTGAAACCGGCGCATCTGGTCGTAGTCGGTCAGCAGGGCGTCGCAGGTTTTTCCGTTGGAGGAGATGCAGGTAACGTCGCGTTCCATCTCCTCCATTGGCATCGTGTAGAAGTGGAAATCGAAATGCGGGGAAACGAATGAGCCGTTTGGCCCACATGGTTCACCTTCCGTATTCCAGTCGATTTCGAAAAGCTGAACGGCTGGTGGTCCGGGTCAGGTACGATGACCCTGGAGTTCCGGAACCGGTAAATGAACTGCGCTGGTCCGATCGGGAGCGTTGCCAATTCCCCATCTCCGGTGAACTCGATCGCCGGCGGTGCGACGAAAACACTCGACGTCACGTCTTCGGCATTCTCCTGCAGCGCGGCAAACTCGCCGGAACCGCTGTAAGCGTTCATCTGATCCTGCCACATGGCGATGTCGCCATTTACCTCGGGGCTCGCCATGGGTGTGCCGTGTGCGCTCGGATTTCCGGTTTGGGTTATGACCAATGGCAGCGCCAGTATTCCGGCCGCACCGAAACGAAACGCGTCGCGGCGGGTAAGGGTAGGGGCGCTGTACCGTGTCACCTGATCATCATGCGACTCGCCCATCAATGGTCTGCTGCTCCTATCGCCGGTCCGGTGGCCCGTTATTCCCCGCTGCAGAAAAACGTCCACACGTTCGAAGGTGCTTCAGCCGTAATGATGACATCCCCTTCGCCGTTCACATTGTCCGACTCGGCGTGGCACCAGGTTGCATCAGTTCGCTCCAGCCGATACGTTCCCGGTTCGAGTTCCCCGAACGTTGTCTCACCGGTCGCGGTTGCGACTCCGCTGCCTGCCGGTTCGGTGTCCGGATCCACCGATGTGAGCACGTAGTCAACTGGACCGTCCAGAAGCTGACACACTCCAAACCAGTCGTAGTCTTCCCGTTCTGTCGGAACATCGATGCAAGTGTAGGTGGAGATTGTCAGGGAACCGCTGGAGCTCGCAGGTTCTGTGGTTGCCGTGGCTTCTGGTGCACTCTCTGCCGGATCTTCGGCGACTGCAGGTTCGCACTGCAAGCCTGCTCCGCTGGCCGGGACGACACTGCTGGCGACCTTGAACCAGTACGTCGCTGAACCAGAGGCCGTCACCTCGCCTTGAAGAATTAGGGAAAATGCTGCCTCGTTCCCCCGGGATCTGTAACCGGTGACGTTGGTGTTGGGATCCGGATCGACGTACTCATGGTCTCCACCGACGATTTCGGCACAGACCGCGGTTGCCGGAAGCTGGATCAGACCGATCTTCTTGCCATCCTCGGGAGCGACACCAGTGAAGGAACATTCGGATTGATCGAGGTCCTTATCGTAGGTGCACGCAACCTGTACCTGATAGTCGTTGGACTCCGCAATAGGCTTGTTCTTTTCCTTGTCTGGCTTCTCCTTCTTGTCGTTTTTCCCCTGATCATCCTTTGGCGGTTCGTTCTTATCGCTGTTTCCCTGCACGTGAATCACGGCGTCCGATCGGTCGACAGCGGAACTGGCGCTGGCTTCGGGACTTGATGACGTGAAGGAGAGGAGACTCGCTGAAATGAGCACGAGGGTCAGCATTTTGGACAACAACGTCGTCATGGTTTTTACTCCCTGATGATCTGGCGCAATCATGTCGCCGGTCGGGTATTGCAAGTGTCATGGTACTTGCCACAAATAGCGTGGCAGCATTCTTGCCTATATAGAAAGTGTCTGGGCAACGGTTGTTCATGCACGTACCGTTTGCGCTTTTCGGAGCGCAGGTATTTTTTTGGGGGAACAGCACATGGGCGATATCATCATCTGGATCATCATTGGGCTCATCGCGGGCGCAATCGCAAGTTTGATCGTACCGGGGAGAACACCTGGTGGCATGATTGGCGCCATCATCGTGGGTATTCTCGGCGGGATTCTCGGCGGCTGGTTGTTGAACACCGTGTTCGACCTTGGCGCCGGTGCAGGATTCATCGGTTCGATTCTGGTTGCTGTCGTTGGCGCAGTAATCATTCTGTTCGCACTTCGACAGGTCGAAACCCGAACCTGATCAATGCTGGCGACAGACGCATAAGCATGATTCTCAGAACACCTGCTGTACCAACAGCAGGTGTTTTGTCGTCGTTGATCCGTATCCATCAGGAGCCATATCGGCCCTCATGTGCGGGGTTCGACCCTTTGTGGTTGACCGAAACTCTGCGCCCATCGTCCAGATAGATGATCCCGCGCTCGTCTATACGGCTTGACCCTGGTGGTCGGGCGAGGTTCTGCGCCCATCAACATCGGCAGAGACAAGCTCTGAGCCTACCCTTTCGCGGAAAAATCTGGACCATCTGTAGGGCTCGACCCTTGTGGTCGACCGTGGTTCTACTTTCATCAACATCGGCAGAGACTAGCTCTGCCCCTGCCTTAGGACGGGATACGTCGCCACCAGGTGCAGGGCTTGACCCTGGTGGTCGACCGAAATTTTGCGTTCGCCAACCTCGGCAGAGACATGCTCTGCACCTACCGTTCAGATGGAGGATTCCGCCCTCGTCTGCAGGGCTTGACCTTGGTGATCGACCGAGGTTTCGCATCCGCCAACTCCGGCAGAGACAGGCACAGCACCTACAGTACAGCCGGGAGATTCCGCACTGGTCCGCTGGTTCGTGATCCACGGTTGCAATCACAACCGTGGAAATGATGCGCTACCCCTCGATCTCGAAGAAGTACAGATCGAGTTCACGCTTGTCACGACCGAGCAGCACATCCCCGAGCCCCTCCTGGCTCGCGGAGAACAGCGTCATGAACCCGTTGGACGTCGTTCCCGCCGGGTAATAGATATTGACCAGAATGTACTGTTGCCCCCCGTAAGTGACGTCCGGGTTTAGCTCCACCTGCTCGGCCGCAGCGGCCAGATCGGCGGACGGCTGGGCATTCTCGCCGGGCAGCCGGTATTCGCCGATGACGTCGCCGACCACGGAGTTGTAGACATTGACTGCGTACATCACATCCGGAGCGGGGATCGCCGGATCGGCGACAAAGAAGATGACCGAGGTTCCGGAGTAGACAGAAGGTTGCCACGTTTGGCTCAGTCGATATCGTTGATCGCCAGCGCTGACAACTTCTGGCTGGTCGGTCAGTTCGATCTGCACCTGGAATGTCGTTGCAGCTTCGAATCGATACACTTGCTGCCCGCTTCCGGCCTGGCCCGGAATACGCAGATACAGTACTTCCGTCGCAGGACCCTGATCGGTGCTGACCGCTTCGAAGGGGCCAACGCAACCGATTCTGGTCAGAGTGCCGGCTGCGTCGGCTGCGTCCGCCCGCACGAAAACGTAGGCGATGCCGCCCAGTTGCACTCGATTGAACAAATGATCTGGCAGACCCTGGGCATTGATCGCACCGGGTTCGCCAGCGCACGTTGTCGAGGGCAAGGCTGTCGCGATGGCCGGAGGTGGGACATCTGGTGCTGCTGTTGGCACGAACGCCGGCGGCTGCAATTGCTCCGTTGGTTCCGGAGTTGGAGTCGGCGGAGCCGACACGGCGACCAGCGACGATTCGACATAAAGCCCGACCACCTGACCATCGGCCGCGACGAGATAGAGACGAACCGGCTGATCCTCTCCACCCTGATCGGTATAAATTGTGACATTGACATTCTGGACCACAATGACCTGAACCTGAACCAGGGTCGTAATATCGATGTTCACTTCGACTTCATTGAAGATGTAGCTGCTTCCTTGCACTTCGACGAACGCAGGGAGTTCCGCCGGTGGAGCCGGTTGGCTGCTGGCCGCGAGACCATACTGCCCGACGACTTCACCCGTTGCGGAAACGCAGTAGACAATCGGGGCAATTCCCATTGTTTCGGGAGCTGCGTAGATTCTCAGGTCTGTTCCATCGACAGTCGTCGTGCCCACTTCAACGAGCGTTGTGACATCGACATCGACCGTCACATTCTGGAACACGTAACTCGTGTTCTGGACTTCGATGAGTTCCGGAAGATCGGATGCGGCCGCATCAACTGCAGCCTCCGTTGGCTCTGCGGCCATGTCGGTCGGGGCCAGTGTGGCGGTCGGTGGTGCAGCGACAGCAGCCTCTTCGGTCGAAGTAGCTACCACCGTTTCAGTTGGCGGAACTCCGGTCGCATTTGGTTCGAGTGTGGGTTCAACAGTAGCCTCCTCAACGGTCGGCTCGAGCGTGGGTTCAGAGGTCGGCTCGAGCGTGGGCTCAGTGGTCGGATCCTCGGTTGGCTCTGCT
Organism: Thermomicrobiales bacterium; assembly: GCA_037724245.1. Lineage (GTDB taxonomy): Bacteria > Chloroflexota > Chloroflexia > Thermomicrobiales > UBA6265 > JBBJOX01. The sequence continues at coordinate 11,499 of JBBJOX010000031.1, forward strand.
GTCGGCTCGAGCGTGGGCTCAGCGGTCGGTTCTTCGGTTGGCTCGGCAGTCGGCTCGAGCGTGGGCTCAACAGTTGGTTCAGCGGTCGGTTCTTCGGTTGGCTCGGCAGTCGGCTCTTCCGTCGGATCGACGGTTTCTGTGGGGTCCGATTCTTCAATAACCGTGTTGGACGGCGTGGATGGCGTTGCCGGGTCCTCTGCCGGTGGCGTCGCTTCAGCTGTGGCGAGCTGACCGGTGAACTGAAGAAACTGATTGCCCATCACGACATAAAGTGACTCGGCGTTGCCGCCTCCGTCCTCTGTGATGGTCACGACCGGGAACGGACCGGCACAACCAACCCGGGTCGCCTCCGCTGGATCGACCTGATCGGTGACCTCTGCCTCGAACGGGAATGCCTGGCCAGCCAGTACCAGCGACTCGGCCAGCGCAGTTGGGCGCCCATCTCCAACAAGAGCTACGAACCGGAGCAAATCCTCCGAGTCATCGAGAAACAATTCAGGGAACGGCTGGCTGGCATCGAGATCGGAGTAGACCGTCTGACCGTTACTTTCGCCTACCTCCTGAAGTTCCTCGGTCGACAGATCAGGCTCGATTCCGGCAAACACATACGGCGTGCCCTCGGCATCGAAACGGCCGAGATTGGCACCCTCGGCAAGGCAATCGATGTCCGGGTTATTCAGCAATTCAGGGAGATAGCGCGCCACCATACCGTCGTCATCCGGCGTGGCAACATAGATTCTGGCCAGTGGCTCCGACGCGTCCACAGCGGAAATGACGTACTCATCGGTACTTCCCACTTCGTCCAGACTCACGATTTCAGAAGGGATCATCCTGTCGTAGAGAAACCGATCTGCACCGATAACGATTTCCCGGGGATAGGCATCAGGTTGACCACCGTTGCCGAGATCCTGATCCGGGTCGGCCTCGATTGCATCGTCCTGCAGCAGCGTCGATTGCATTGTAGTGCCGGACCCGGGTTGGGCCACGGCCTGCAGGACAGGATACGCCGGGCTACTCGCCAGCATCAGCAGGAGCGTAAAAGTGAGGGTGCGCATAAGCCTGGACATTCCCGTAATCTCCTGTCGATCCTGTCGGCAATCTGGTAATTCCTCGTCCGGAATCCAACAGTGGCACGTTCAAATAAGAAGCACGACGCCTTGAAATACTCTGAAATTTCTGGTCACTGAGATACGCTCTTTGTTGTACGCATGATTTACGCCATGATCGATACGGTAAGACACGTATCAGGGAGGCATAAAACATGCGTTGTATCCCGCTGTTCATAGATAACGTATTCGGGTGCCTCGAGGGGCACGCATGGGTGACCCCGGAAAAGAGAGAGCTGATGCAAAAGTCCTCTGGTGCACACGCGAGATTTGGCTTCGTAGTCGCCCTCGTAATGCTGACGACGTTCATTTCAGGGAGTCTGCCGGCGGCAAGTGCGCAGAATGCCCCCGGTACCGAGGTCAATGTGGAGTTGATTCTCGACTCCTCAGGATCCATGGCCGATGTCACCAACACCGGCGAACCGAGAATCGACGCCGCGAAGCGCGTGCTGAACGATGTGATCGATGTGATTCCGGTCGATCGTCCTGAAATCAACGTTGGCTTCAGGGTATTCGGGCATCTCGGCAACAACACCGAAGCGGGTCGTGCCGAAAGTTGTCAGTCATCCGATCTGACAGTTCCGATCGATGGCGTGAATTCGGACGCCCTGCGTGAACAGGTTGCCAATTACGCACCGGTAGGATGGACCCCAATCGGATTGTCCCTCGAACGAGCTGGTGCGGACTTTCCTCCGGCCAGCGATACGGTGAGGAACGCGATCATCCTTGTTACGGATGGCCTCGAAACCTGCGACACCGATCCGTGTGCCATTGCAACATCACTGAATCAGAGCGAAGCCAATATCTCCGTCTATGTCGTCGGACTGGGACTGGACGAAGAAGAACTGCGAATCACCAGCTGTATCGCCGAGAACACCGGCGGCCAGATTATCGGCGCCCAGAATGCCGACGAACTTTCGGCTGCCTTGTTTGCCTTCCTTGAGGAACTTCAGGTGGTGGTGACCAACGGCTTCCTCGAAATCGAATCGATTGGTGGCTTATTCCCGCTTGCAACGGTGGTATGTGGCGCGCAGGGTGCCACCGACAGTAACCCGGACGCCGGTGAGCCTTTCACCTACACCTTCACCGCCGATGTGAACCGGGCAGAACTCCCGGTCGGTGGCTGCGATGTCAGCTGGGCGAATCCAAGTGGCGAACTGACCGCGATCAAGGTCAATATCGAGGCCGATCGTACAACGTTCATTCGCGGATCGCTGATCAAGTTCCCACAGGGAGCTGGCGAAATCTATCAGCTAAAGGCGCAGGACGGAACAGTGATCTGGCAGGATCAGATCGAACAGGGAGACTGGGTCTGGGTGTTGCCCGGTATCTACACCTGCGATCTTCTGGAGCTGGTGGGCGATCCCATCCTGATTTCCTTCACCGTGCAAACCCTGCCCGGATCTGCCACACAGGTGGAAATCTTCACGGCACCGTAATCACGCGACAGTCCTGCCTGCGGCGGACGTCCCGTGTAATGTCATCACCAGAGAGTCGGAGCCATTGCTCCGGCTCTCTCTTTGCCCTTCGCCGCGCAAAGAATCCGGATACGCGACTGATCCCTCGACAAGCTCGGGATGACGCGTATAGGTGTCGGTATCCTAATTGATCCGTCCAATCTGGGCTGTCGCGAAGCGGCGAGCCGCAGCCTGTCCTGAGCCTGAGCCTGAGAATGGATGATCGCCTATGGCCCCGCAACCATGATTCGAGCGCGAACGTCTCATCCCAATCGTCATACTGACGAAGGAAGAATCCTGGGGCGAAGCCGGTCCGCATCGTCGCAACGCGCGTCCGCAGACCCCTCGCCACGGTCATCCCGAGGAACGAAGGATCAGTACACGGGAATCGAATACTCGCCGCGCAACGATTGCGGTCACGTGACTGATACCTCGCCAAGCTCGGATGACGCATGAATGTTTCGTCAGGCTGTGGACCAGCGCTACGCGAGGATCGGGAGTGAACGGACTCGGCTATGGCAAGGGACCGGCGCTGAGAACCAGCGACGCGAAGGTCGTGTGGTGCGTGCTCAAATCGATGAAGAGCGCACTGTCGGCTCCCGCGGCCGCGGCATGCTCGGAACCCATCGACAGGCGAGCAAGTGTATCGGCACCATAAAGACGCAGGATGGCAAGTCCATCGATCTTGTGGGTGATATATCCGGTGCCGGTGCGAAGGCGATCGGAGGCAGCCTCATCACGATGAAGTTGGCGATACGGTGGCCGTTGCACCGGGAATGCGCAACGGAAAATCGGCGGCTGCATAGAAGGCGCGGGTAATCAGGGGAAGATATTCCGGTGATGTCGATTTGACGAGGAGTCGAAGTTTGATCACGGAAGTGTCCTTTTCGGAACGCCAAATGTTCCGGGCGGAAGCTGACGGATAAACAATGGCGCCAGTGTAAATGAATTGACATAACCTAACGTTCGGTTAGGATCATTTCATGCCTCTCTTCGCGGGTGTTCTCCAGGTTCCGGAAGCACCATGATCGTCAATGGTGATGCCACGATGAATCGAACCCGCAGTTTCGCCACACGAGTAATCGTTGTAGCCTGGTCACGTTACTGGCCATTCCTGGCTGGGTCGGAGCGAAGCAGGACGCAGTGCCGACAGCTGGGGGGCGGCTGGTGGTCGCAGCCAGCCAGGAGCCAGATTGCTGGGATTCCCAGATCAGCGCCGCCGATGCGACATCCCGGATCGTGCGCAGTGTCGTCGATAGTTTGGTCGGTCAATTGCCGACCGGAGAACTGATGCCATGGCTCGCCGATTCGTGGACCGTCATCGAGGATGTCACGACCTACACGTTCGTGCTGCATGATGGTGTGACGTTCAGCGACGGTACTCCCTTTGATGCCGAAGCGGTCAAGTTCGACCTGGATTGGGTTGCCAATCCGAAAACGGGTTCCCAGTACGC
>JBBJOX010000032.1:0-1915 GCA_037724245.1 Thermomicrobiales bacterium
GGAACTGACTATGGAAGAGTGGGCCGCAGTTCATCCTGTCTTCGAGGCAGAACGCCCGGCGCTGACCGGGTTGGAGAGTACACAAGCGCGGGATGTTGCAGGCGGAACGGCACCGTCCCGGGTTCGCCAGGCACTGGAAGAAGCGAACATAGCCGCCGGGGCGGAACGCGTATGGTTCACTGGGTGGGCGTCCCGCCACGCAGCTCTTTTCGACCGCACATAACATTGCTCTTTCTGCACGAATCCGGAGATTCTCGTTGAAGTCCTTGCCGTCACACCGTTCCCTTGCCGACGTGGTTGCCGAGTATCGGCAACAGGCACCGCCAAGGGCGACCTATCGTTTGCAGTTCAATCACGAATTTACGTTCGATCATGCAACGGCAATCGTGCCGTACCTCGCCAATCTCGGCATCAGCCACGTGTATGCATCGCCACTGTTCGCGGCCGCAACGGGGTCGATGCACGGGTACGACGTGGTCGATTACAGCGTGATCAATCCGGAGATTGGTGACGAGGCATCGTTCGATCGATTCGTCGAGATATTGCATCGGCACGATCTCAAGCTGATCGTCGATTTCGTTCCGAATCACATGGGTATCGAGGGTGGACAGAATGCCTGGTGGCAGGATGTGCTGGAGCATGGCGAGTGGTCACCCTTCGCCGATTATTTCGATATCGACTGGGCGCCAATCAAGCGCGAACTGCATGGTAAGGTCCTGGTGCCGTTTCTTGGCGGACAATATGGCGATGTTCTCGAAGCGGCTGAACTTCAGCTTGCGTATCGGGAAGGCTCTCTCGTCGTCAACTACTGGAGTACCCCGTTTCCGGTTGCATTGCGAACGTGGCCACAAGTTCTCGGGCAAGCGCTAACCGCCCTTCAGCGGAGCTCCGATGTCGACGATATCGATCATCTCGAACTCGAAAGCGTGATCCATGCCTGTGAAGGGCTGGAAGAATCGTTCATTGACCGCACAGCGGACCAGATCGAAGCGCGCCGTCGGGAATCACTCGTTATAAAGTACCGGCTCGCATCGTTGATCGAGCGCTCCGCCAAGGTTTCCGATGCCATCGAATCAGCGATCGCTGCGATCAATGGGATAGCAGGGCAAGCGGAGACGTTCGATGCGCTGGATCGTCTGCTCGGTCTGCAATCCTACCGGCTGGCATTCTGGCGAGTGGCATCGGAAGAGATCAATTACCGCCGGTTCTTCGCGATCTATTCGCTTGCAGCAATCCGTCAGGAGGAACCGTCTGTCTTCGAGGCTACGCACGAATTGCTGATTCGATTGTGCTGCGAAGGCAAGATCGATGGTGTCCGGATCGACCATCCCGATGGGCTTTGGAATCCAGCCGGGTACTTCCGGCAACTACAGCACGCCTACCTCCGGGGAATGGTCGGGGACGATGTCGACGATTCGGAGATTGCTGCCGAGCTCGATCGGAACGCTGAAAGCGGTAAAGCCTGGCCGCTCTACGTAGTTGGCGAAAAGATTCTCGAACATGGCGAACAGTTGCCTGGCGACTGGATGGTTGCCGGAACCGTCGGCTACGAATTCGCCCAGGCCGCCACCGGGTTGTTCGTCGATCCGTCGGCGCGGGTTGCTTTCGACCGCATTTTCAGCCGGTTTACCGGGGACAAGATCCGCTTTCCCGAGCTTGTTTACGAGATGAAGCAGCGCATGATGCGCGAAGCATTCGCCAGTGAAATCAACGTACTGACATCGTTGCTCAATCGTATCTCGGAGCATGACCGGCATTCACGGGACTTCACCCTGAACAGCCTGCGCCAGGCGCTGCGTGAAGTGATCGCCGGATTCGCCGTCTACCGCACGTATACGACTTGCGACGAAGCGGAGGTAACAGACGTCGATCGACGACATATCGAGTCGGCGCTCGTTGCTGCACGGAAACGGAA